>JAOAUI010000269.1 GCA_030157685.1 Ferruginibacter sp.
TCGGCATATTGTGCCGGGTGCAATGGTAAAAACGGTGCACCAAAACATGCACTGAATGTAGATTTTGGTTCGGTAACACCAGCTTCGGTACCTGCAACTTTGGCTGTATAGCCGCTGATGAACTGGTACATGGCTTGCCCTGCTGTTAACTTACTGATGGGTGGTAACACACCATACGCATCGCAGGTTAAAAAGAAAAGATTTTTTGGCGTTTTACCTATTGATGGTTCCAGCGCATTGCTGATAAAAGTTAATGGATAACTTACCCTGGTATTTTCTGTAATTTTTTTACTGCTGAAATCTATTTTATTGGTGCCTTCAATAAATGTAACATTCTCAACCAGGGCACCGGGCCTGATGGCGTGATAGATTTCGGGTTCTTTCTCTTCACTCAGATCAATACATTTTGCGTAGCAACCGCCTTCAAAATTAAATACACTGTCGTTTGTCCAGCCATGTTCATCATCGCCAATCAGTTTGCGGTTGGGATCGGCGCTGAGGGTTGTTTTACCAGTTCCACTCAATCCAAAGAATACGGCAGTATCGCCTGCTGCACCCATATTGGCACTGCAATGCATACTTAATACATTGGCCTTTGTTGGCAACACATAATTCAACATGGTGAAAATGCCTTTTTTCATTTCGCCGGTATAACCGGTACCACCAATTAAAATGGTTTTGTGTGTAAAGCTGATAACGGCAAAGTTTTCGGCACGGGTGCCATCCACAGCAGGGTCGGCTTTAAAGCTGGGCGCCTGTATAATATGCCAGTGTGGTTCAAATGTTTCTAAATCTTTTTCTTCGGGCCTGATGAACATGTTGTAACAAAATAAATTGCTCCAGGGGTTTTCGTTTATCACCCTTAGGCGAAGCCTGTAGGCTTCTTCGGCACAGGCGTAGCAATCACGTACCCAAATTTCTTTACCACTTAAATGCGCCAGCATTTTTTCTTTTAACTGAAAAAAGTTTTTTTCTTCAAAAGGAATATTAAAATCATTCCAGTGAACGGTGTTTTCGGTAAGGGCATCTTTTACAGTGAATTTGTCTTTAGGGCTGCGGCCGGTAAATTTTCCGGTGTTAATTAAGAGGGCCCCGGTATCGTTTAAAACACCATCGCCACGCTGTACAGCCTGTTCGGTCAATACATCGGGGCTGAGCTGATAATTTACATTTTCTGTTGGGTTTAAGCCCAGTTTTTTCAATGCATTTAATGGGGGAGCAATCGTTGTTTGAATAGACATAGCAAGTTTTGTTTAAGTTTACGCAATCGTTGCCACAAAGTTAGGCAATTGTGTTTTTAAAAAAGTATTGCAACCAACGTATATTTAAAAAGGGTAAGCTGAAAAAGCGTAATTATTTATAAATATTAATTATTTGAGTGCTTTATTGAATAGGATTGAATAATAGGGGGATAAATTTGATAATGTTAACCTCACCCCCAACTGAGCTTCGCTCGTTCCTTTGCAGGAACTCCTTGAGGAGAGGGGGTTTTGGAGCTCAAAATTTTGTGACGCTATTACTTTTTTAGGGTAGCATTAGTTTGGCCTTTTTCGTCTCTTTTAAGAGTACAGGATTTTGTGCCAGTTTCGCTATATTGCAGGATAAACTTTTGTTATGAAATATCTGCCACTTAACCCCGAAATATTTGTTCAAAACCGCAAGCGTTTTGTAGAGCGAATGGAAAAAAATTCCATTGCCATTTTTAACAGCAATGATGAATTGCCCACCAATGCCGATCAGTTGCACCGGTTTAAACAAAATTCGGACCTGCTTTGGCTTACCGGAATTGAGCAGGAAGACAGTATGCTGATTTTATTTCCGGATAACCCGGATGCTAAATACAGGGAAGTGCTGGTTTTAACAAGGCCCAATGAACTGAAAGAAAAATGGGATGGCCATCGCTTAAGAGCAAATGAGGGAACGGGTATATCTGGTATTACAACTATTGTTTGGTTAGATACGTTGGATGGTTTACTGCAACCCTGGATTCATTTAGCTGATACCATTTATTTAAACAGCAATGAGAACGACCGCAAGGCCAACCTGGTGCCGGTAAGGGATTATCGTTATGCTGAAATGATGAAACAACGTTTTCCACTGCATAATTACAAACGCAGTGCAAGGATCATGAAAGACCTGCGTGCTGTTAAAACAGCACTGGAAGTTGATGTGATGCAAAAGGCAATTGATATTACCGATATCACTTTCAGAAGATTGATGCAGATAATAAAGCCGGGCATCATGGAGTACGAGATTGAGGCAGAAATTTATCATTCATTTTTGTCGCAAAGGGCTACCGGGCCTGCTTATGGCAGCATCATTGCCAGCGGCGACAGGGCACGTACACTGCATTATGTAGAAAACAGCCGGGAGTGTAAAGACGGCGAATTGATTTTAATGGACTTTGGCGCTGAGTATGGTAACTACTGCGCCGATCTTACCCGTACGGTGCCGGTAAACGGCAAATTTGGCCGCAGGCAAAAAACAGTCTATAATGCCTGTCTGCATTTGCATCATTACGCGGCAAGCATATTAAAACCGGGTATCAGCATAGTTGATTACACAGAAAAAATTGGCGACGAAGCAACGGTGGTTTTTCAAAAAATAGGACTGCTGAAAAAATCGGACATCAAAAATGAAGACCCTGAAAACAGGGCTTACCGCAAATATTTATATCATGGTATTTCTCATCACCTGGGTATTGATGTACATGACCTGGGAACCAGAACAGCCCCTGTAAAAGCAGGCATGGTTTTTACCATTGAACCCGGCATTTATATTGAAGAAGAACAAATGGGTATCAGGATCGAAAATAATTTCTGGATAACAAGAAACGGGAATAAAGACCTGATGAAGAATATTCCCATCACAGTTGAAGAGATTGAAGCTTACATGAAAAAATAGAAGTACCCGATGATCAAACAAATTCCGAATCTCTTTACACTGCTCAATCTTTTTTTAGGTTGCATGGCTATTGTATTTGCTTTGCAAACCGAAACTATTTCTATTTACGTAGGAGAAGACCTTAGTTCGCATTATAATATTCCTGAAAGATTATCAGTTGCTGCCTATTTTATTTTTGCTGCAGCCGTAATAGATTTTTTAGATGGCTTTGTTGCCCGTTTGCTGAAAGCTACATCCGAAATGGGTAAACAACTGGATTCATTAAGTGATGTGGTAAGTTTTGGTGTGGCACCTTCAGTAATTTTATATCAGCTGCTTAAGGTCAGTTTTATTAAAGAAGAAAGCGGTCTTGAAACTTCTATAGCCTGGCTGCTGCCGGCTTTTATAGTTGCCTGTGCAGGCGCTTACCGTTTAGCAAGATTTAATCTTGATAATTCTCAATCTTATGGTTTTAAAGGAGTGCCCATCCCGGCAGCAGGGTTATTTATTGCTTCGTTTCCACTCATCTTACATTATGGCAACAGTATTATAAATGTAAATGAATGGCTAACCAATAAATGGGTGCTGTATACAGTTATTGGTTTAATAAGCTGGCTCATGGTTTCTACCTTACCATTAATGGCATTGAAATTTAAAGATTTTACGCTTAAAAATAATATACCTAAGATCATTTTACTGGCCGTTGCCATTGTGGCTGCATTCATTTTTCACTGGCTGGCCGTTCCCATTGTGTTTATCGTGTACATTATTTTATCTTTGCTTTTCAAACAACAACTATCATGATATTTACTGTTCAGATAAAAGTTATGCCACTTAAAGACCTTTTAGACCCACAAGGCAAAGCGGTAATGGGAGGCTTACAGAATTTAGGCTTAAATAATGTTGCCGATGTGCGGATTGGAAAGCATATTGACCTGCAGATTGAAGCCGACACTAAAGAAGCTGCATTGGCAACTGCAGAAGATGCTGCAAAAAAATTACTGGCAAACCCGGTGATGGAAACATTTGATGTGACAATTAGTTAATTTGGTGATTTGATAATTAAATCATCTTCAAATCGTCACATCTTCAAATTATCAAATCAACCATGCTTTATCTCATTCCATCTCCCATCGGCAATCTCGCTGATATTACTTTCAGGGCAGTAGATATTTTAAAGTCGGTTGATCTGATACTTGCTGAAGATACCCGTACTTCGTCCGTACTTTTAAATCACTACCAGGTTAACAAGCCCATCACGCCTTATCATCAGCATAACGAACATAAGATACTTACGCATTTAACCGAGCAATTGGCTGCGGGTAAAACCATGGCCTTACTTACCGATGCCGGCACACCGGGCATCAGCGATCCTGCTTTTTTACTGGTAAGAGAATGCATCAAAAATAATATCAACGTAGAATGTTTGCCCGGTGCCACCGCTTTTGTGCCTGCACTTGTAAACAGTGGTCTGCCCATTAACAGTTTTTGTTTTGAAGGTTTTTTGCCGCTTAAAAAAGGCCGGCAAACCATGATGAAAAAACTGGCAACAGAAGAAAGAACCATGGTTTTTTATGAAAGCCCCATGCGGCTGGTAAAAACACTCAACGAATTCATACATTACTTTGGCGCCGAAAGGCATTGCTGCGTTAGCCGTGAGCTTACCAAAAAATTTGAAGAGAATGCAAGGGGAACTTTACAGGAAGTGCATGATCATTTTAATGCAAAAACGGTAAAGGGTGAGATTGTGATTGTGGTGGAAGGTAAACAATAAAAAATGCCGGATTAATTTTAACCGGCATTTTTTATTGTTCAGGGACTGAAATCAGTTTTTATTTTTTTCCTTTTTTGCCAAGAATATGTACCTGTAAGCCAACATTTACAGGAATATAAAAGCGGGAGTATGTACTTGTGTAATCATACCCGGTTCCGGTTGATGGCCGGTATTCATAAGATGTTTTACTACTGCCATAGTTAAACCCTACAGAAGCATACAATCCTATATTCTGGTTTATAAAATGCTCATATCCAAAAGCAGCACCTGCATTCCAGTCCCCTTTAGGTTTTGTTTTTGTTTCGCTACTGCTTCCTGTACTGGTTTTACTTTCACTTTTGCCGCCATAAATACCATATTGAAAATTCACCTGTGCAAAAGGCATTCCCTTACTGCTGCCGCCAAAATAATACCTGGCCAGTGGGCCAATATAAAATGAAGGCTGGGTTGATTTACTTTCAGTGGTAGTTGTGGAAGAGGTATTGCTGCTGTTGCTTTTAGAACTGTAAAAGCTAACACTTACACCAGCACCAACAGCTAGTTTGTCGGCAACAAACCAGGCAACATTGGGGTTAATACTAATGGAAAAACTGTTACCATCACTGTTGTAAACAGTTGGGGTATTACTGTAGGTTGTTTTGCTGTCGCTGTTTGTGTAGCTGAGGCCTGCAAGGCTTACACCAATCAGTTTGTTACCTTTTTCTACCTGTGCGAAAACTGATAACAAGCTGATACAGCCTGCTGTCATAAACAAGATTTTTTTCATAAATTAATTTTTTAGTTAATAGTATAAAGCAAAATTACAATGGAGGTCTAACAAAAACAATACCTAAAAGTGGTATTTCTTTAAGTGCTAATTGTAGCAATGTCTTTTCTTTGTCTTTTAATACAAAATATCAGGTGCTGAAATTGTAAAATATTTTTCATCTTTATTAGCATACAGGTTGCTGAATTGGAAACCATTTATCAGTTTTATGCTTTTCATTAAGCTATTGTATCGAAATTTACCCGTTTAAATCAAACTACATGAAGAAATCAATAATGTTACTGATTGCGGCATCATGCATTCAAATTATTTCATTTGCCCAAACTGACCGCTGGCAACAAGCCGTTAAGTACAATATGAATATTGATATGGATGTAAACACCAACAGGTTTAACGGAAAACAAAAACTGGAGTACAGCAATAATTCACCGGTTGCGCTTACTAAAGTGTTTTATCATTTGTATTTTAATGCATTTCAACCCAAAAGTAATATGGACGTTAGAAACCGAGAGCCGGGTAAGGCGCTGGTTAATAACCGACCGGATTGGGATGGAAGGGTTAAAGACAGTATTTTTACTAAGCCGGATTTTTCCTAATGATAATTTAACACATCAGCCATAACAATTTTCCACTTATAATATTTAGCCATAAAATGCTTTACCAGTAAAGGTTTGGATAGAATATTTTCTTTAAGTATTCAGCCCTGTTTTGCTTTTTTTCAAAAAACTACCACTTTGAGGTATTGACAATTTAATTTTTATTCAATAATCTTGTTTTTAAATAATTTAATCCATTTTCTTTTGATTGATTTAATCAATTATCCTAAAAACCTGTACTAGCACATTTAATCAAGTTAGAATTTAATTGCCCGGCATTTAATTGAAAAAAAATGCCGGGGTTATAAACTATTGTTTAAACCGGACTAATATTTTACCGGATAAATATCATACTAATGATTCGCACAGCATTAGAATTTATCAAAAAGCAACTGGATGCATATATGGTAGAGCGGGAGCAGGATGCTGCCAATTACAATACTGATACCGTAGTGGAAATGCAATCTGTAGTGGCACCGGATGGTACCCTTATTGATCTTGATGCCAAACATATAACCATCATGCTTGCCGGGCTGGAGGAAGAAAGGAGGGAAGGCAAAAGACCAGTTTACAAACCAACGGATGATAAGCAATTCTTAAAACTTAACCCTCCTGTAGAACTGGATTTGTTTGTGCTTTTTGTTGCACATAAAAAAGATTATGGAACAGCTTTGCGGGATTTATCGGATGTAATAAGTTTCTTTCAGGCAAACCCGGTGTTTGATCAGGAAAAAAACCCTTCCCTTAATTCCGGTGTTCTTGAACCGGATAAAAAGCCCTGGCAGCTGATAGACAGGCTGGTATTCAATTTACATACGCTTTCATTTGAACAGCAAAATAACTTATGGGCTATGCTGGGCTCTAAATATATACCCAGCGTGGTGTATAAAGTAAAAATGATTACTGTATTTGAAACAAAAGGAAAAGAAAAAACGCCTGCGATAACTGAAATGAATTTTACAGAAAACTAATCGAAATAAAAAAAATGAACGGCATTACTGCAAAATATTCCGAATTACTCAGCCTGGGTGTAGAGCAACCGTTTTACAGTAACAACCATTGTAAAAAATATATTCTTACACCCGAAGTGGATTTCGAACTGGTTCCTTCAGCAGAATGCAATGAAACAATGAAGCGACTTGATTACCTGTGCCGTTACACCAATGATAACGGAGGATTAACCGTTTTTTCGAGGGTGAATGGAAAAAATGGAGGTGGTGATGAGCTTCTGCGTTTTAAACCTGCCGCCGGAGATAAATTATGTTTCTGGATTTTTTTAAAAAACGCTGCTGCAATCAATTTTAATCAATTACCGGTAACATTGGACAATACCAAAATATTTTATTTTACCAACCAGTTAACAGATGCCGGAGCATTGCGTAGTAACCTGCATCTTACTGCATCGGCATCAGGAGTTGATGAAACCGCTGACACCGTTATTAAGATGAGTTCGTCCTATTCGTATCATCACACTGCTGTAGTGTTAGCAGGTACTGCTGTTGTAAAGCATAGTATTACGGGAATAGAAATTGAACCTAAAACAATTATTAATCAGGCAGCCTTTGCAGATTTGTATTTTGATCTTTCTCTGTTGCCGGAAGGGAATTGCAAATTGTTTATCAACCATATTGAGGAAGATGCTTTTTATTATATGGGTAGCAATCCGCCGCCGCAGGCATTTGGTGTAATTGAACTGTTACTTGCACCTTCACTGGATGCCAATTACCGTATTGCAGAAGCAGACCGGTCAATTATTACAGACCGTCCTTTTTATACGCTGCATTTCATTAACCGGCCTACACTATGGCGTTATAACATCGAATTAGGAGCTAACAGTCCGCTTTTTTTAGAAATAAGTGCATTACCGGATGCTCCCGCCCTTAATAACAAAACAGATTTTATAAACGGATTAAAAATAATAACCAATGATATTGCTATCACCTTTACGCCGGCCGCTGCCAGTCCGGATGGTACCAGCTTTCAGTTTGTATCCAATGCGGCTGTTGGATTGCAGGAAAAATATATCTCCTCCTCCAGTATAACAAAAGATGCACTTAGCCTTACACTTAAAAAATATGTGGGCCTTCCTGCTGAGGCTGTTGTAAAAAACGATCTGCAGTGCCCTTCAACAGGTGTGATAGATGCAAGCAATGACCCTATAATTTATTCTGATATTTTAATAACAATTTAAAACTATTTAAAAATGGCTGTATTAAAACTTTCCACCCCGGGTGTGTATGTGCAGGAAATTTCCACACTACCACCTTCTGTTGCCGAAGTGGAAACGGCAATACCTGCTTTTATCGGTTATACCGAAAAAGCGGACCGCTTTGCGGCAGGTGATTTAAAAATGCTTCCTTTAAAAGTGAACAACTTTTCTGAGTTTGAACAATTTTATGGTGGTGCGCCAACCGAAACTGACGATAGCATTGCTATTGCTGTTAAAGATCATGGCAGTAATAACTATGATGTTACGTTTACCTACGATGCTTCCAAACGTTCCATGTATAATCTCTATTATTCTGTAAAACATTTTTATGCAAATGGTGGCGGTACCTGTTTTATAGTGTCTGTAGATACTTATACAGGCGGAGCAGGAAGTGTAGACCCTGCTGACCTGACTGCCGGTTTAGCAGTTATTAACGAGGTAGATGAAGTTACTCTTTTATCAATACCCGAAGCTCCGGCTACCGGAAGTGAGATTTCTTACAGGACTGTAGTTAACGCAATGATAAATCAGGCTGCAGATTTGAAAGATCGTTTTGCATTGATTGATCCTTACCAGGTAACTCCGGAAAGTACTGCTTTTCCGAGTGGCGCAATTGATGCTGATGTTTTAATAATAAGAAACGCCACCATGGGTGTTACCAAAGACAGGTATGCGGCTGCCTATTATCCAAACCTGATAACATCTTTTGAATTCAAGTACGATTTTGATAATTTAAAAGTAGATACCTACACATTTGATCTTGGCGTAACAGACCAGGCACTTACCGGTTTGGCATTAAACAATGTTAAGATTGGTGCAGGTTCAATCCTTTATACCAAAATAAAAAATGAACTGGCAAAGCAATATGTAGTATTGCCACCTTCTCCGGCAATGGCAGGCATTTATACATATGTAGACAGTAATAAAGGTGTTTGGAAAGCCCCTGCAAACGAAACAGTATCTTCTGTAGTTGGCCCAAATGTTTCCATTTCCAACCGGGAGCAGGAAACGTTGAACATTGATGCCGTTTCGGGCAAATCGGTTAATGTAATCCGCTCGTTTCCCGGCTATGGTAACCTGGTATGGGGAGCCCGTACATTAAATGGAAATGATAATGAATGGAGGTACATCAGTGTGCGCCGTTTTTTCAATATGGTGGAAGAATCAGTAAAAAAATCCAGTCAATGGGCAGTATTTGAACCCAATACATTGAGTACCTGGGTAAAAATACAGGCCATGATTGAAAACTACCTTTTCTTAAAATGGAGAGATGGAGCATTGGCTGGTACTAAACCAGAGCAGGCATACTTTGTAAAAGTAGGATTAGGCGCAACTATGACATCCCTGGATATACTGGAAGGCAGGATGAATGTAGAAATAGGAATGGCAGTTGCAAGACCTGCAGAGTTTATCGTACTGAAGTTTTCTCAACTGATGCAACAATCTTAATCAAATTATTAATCATTAAAATCAACATCAAATGGCAACATATCCCATTCCGGTTTTTCATTACACGGTAACCATAAATAACGAGAATGTTGGTGGTTTTTCGGATGTAGCAGGTCTTACACAGGAAATACAACCAATTGAGTACAGAGACGGAACAATGCCGGGAACAACACCTCCATTAAAAAGGCCCGGGTTAAAAAAAGTAAATAACCTTACGCTCAAAAGAGGTATTGTACCCGACAATAAATACTTCTACGACTGGTTCAATAACAATGGCGAACCTAATGTATCAAGGCGTGACCTTAGTATCAGTTTACTGAACGATGAAGGCCAACCCGTGATGACATGGACCATATTACAGGCATGGCCTACCAAAATAGAAGGCCCTGGTTTAAAAGCTACCGGCAATGAAATTGCAATAGAATCAATAGAACTGGTACATGAAGGAATTATTTTATTACCGTAACAACGCACAATAGCTTAACAGATGCCAGCATATTATCCACCAGTCGGTTTTCATTTTAAAGTTGAGTTTCAGGGAGTGAGTGGTATGGACAAAGACGAGGAACATCGCTTCCAGGATGTAAGTGGCCTTTCTTTTGAAATTGAAACCGAGTCTTTTACAGAAGGCGGAGAAAACCGGTTTGCATACAAATTACCCAAGCGGGCAAAGTATCCAAATCTGGTACTTAAAAGAGGAATGCTTACCGGTAGTGCAATTCATGACTGGATAAACTCAGCTATGAATACTTTTTTTACTGTAGTGGTATATGATTTTAAGCCTGCAGATATACTGATAACCCTGATGGATGAAGCCGGAGAACCTGTAGCAATCTGGAATGTGGTACAGGCTTATCCGCTTAAATGGTCAATGAGTGATTTGAATGCTAACGGGAATACTATAGTAGTTGAAACATTAGAATTAGCCTACCAGTATTTTAAACGACAAATGTAAACAACATGCCGGTACAAATTAATGAAGTAATAATCAGGGCAGTGGTGAATAACGGTTCATCCACTGCACCTGCTTCCACCCCGGGAATTACAACCAGCCAGACAGTTCCGGATGCGGAAATTGCAGCATTGGTATTAGAAATTATCAAAGAAAAAAACGAACGATAATGGATTTACAAAGCGGCTTAAAACTGCCATTCAATCTTAAGATTTTGCAGGCTGATGAACATGGAGTACCAATCTTAGGTGTACCTTTTCTTGCTATGTTTAACCCAGATACTGTTGCCATAACCGAAGCAATCAATTGGGGAGAACAAAGTGCAGCTGGTTCTGAAGGAATTCAGACAGAATTTATAAATACCCGGGGGAGAACATTCAGTATTGATATCATGCTGGATGGTACAGGTGTAAATACAAATGGAGTAAAAATACCAGTTACTGCGCAGGTATTACTTTTCCGGCTTGCCACAACTAAAATAGATGGCACTAATCACAGGCCCAATCATTTAATACTTCAATACGGGCTTATTATTGTTCACTGTATTTTAACCACATCTACAGTAACCTATACGATGTTTGATATGTTTGGCCTGCCAATCAGGGCAAAGATCAGTGCCTCTTTTGCAGAAGTAACTCCTACAGGTTTTATGGCTGCATTGGCCATGCTATCTTCTCCCGACCTTACTCATAATGTTGAAGTAAAAGAAGGAGATTTATTGCCGTTATTAACCCATAAGATTTATAAAAACCAGAAGTACTACCTGCAGGTTGCAAAAGCCAATAAGCTTAAAAATTTCAGGGCACTTAAAAAAGGCAGTACGTTGATTTTTCCACCAATTGCAAAAACGGTTAAGAAGTAAAGAAGCATTTTAAAGTAATCAAATGAATTTAGACAGTAATTCAACAGATGTAGCCAGCAGAAAAGTATTTATTAATGGTACTGAATTGAGCAATGAAATATTGTTAACCCAGGTAACTGTCAGTAAGGCATTTAATAAAATTGCATCTGCAAAATTGATTTTGCTTGATGGCTCTGCAGCTACAAGGGATTTTCCATTAAGTAATGATGATCAGTTTAAACCTGGCTGTGAAATAGAAATACAGCTTGGATATTATGGTGAAGTTGAAACTGTTTTTCAGGGAATTATTGTAAAACACGGTATCAGGATCAAAGCCAACAGCCCATCTGTTTTAATGATTGAAGCAAAAGATAAAGCCATTAAATTAACAGGCGCAAGAAAAAGTGCTTACTATATTCAAAAAACTGACAGTGAAGTAATAGAATCACTTTCAGGTGAATCAACTCCCGATGTAGAAAGTACTTCTCTTACTCACAAACAACTGGTACAGTTTGAAGCGGCTGACTGGGATTTTATACTTACCCGTTCCGAAGCAAACAGTATGCTGGTGCTTACCGATGATGGGAACCTGATTGTAAAAAAACCGTCAACCGGTACCTCTGTATTAACAGCTACATATGGTGCAAATATTTTTGAGTTTGAAGGTGAAATGGATGCCAGGAACCAGGTTCAAAGTATTACCACACACTCATGGGATTATACCCAACAGGTTGCGGAAGATTCATCTGCCGGTACATCCGATTTTTCAGAAACAGGTAATATAAGTGCTGATGAATTAGGCAGTGTGCTTGGCAGGGAAATAAATTTATCACATACCGGTAATCTTACACAGGATCAGTTGCAGGGCTGGGCGGATGCCTATGCCATACGAAATAAAATGTCGAAGGCTGTTGGCCGGGTACGTATACAGGGCAATGCCACAGTAAAACCTGGTACCACCATTACATTAGAAGGAGTGGGCGACCGTTTTAATGGTGATGTATTTGTTACCGGCGTGTTGCATCATTTTGATGGCAGTTGGAAAACCGATGTACAGTTTGGCTGGCAGGAAGATTGGTTTTACAAAAGAACGGATGTAATGGAAAAACCTGCCGCTGGATTATTGCCGGGCATTAACGGGTTACAAATTGGCGTAGTGGTAGATGTAGATGATACAGAAGATGGCGGGCAATACCGGGTAAAAGTTCATGTACCAACTATTACCGCAAGTAATGAAGGTATTTGGGCAAGGGTTGCCACTTTAGATGCAGGCCCCGAAAGAGGATCTTATTTCAGGCCCATAAAAGATGATGAAGTAATACTTGGTTTTTTAAATGACGATCCCAGGGAAGCAATCATATTAGGATACCTGCATAGCAAGGACAAAAACAAATCGCCACTGCCCGAAACAGAAGGGAACCTGGAATTTGGGTTTGTAACCAAAGAAAAAATAAAAATGATTTTTGATGATACCAATAAACGCATGACACTAAGCGTAAAAACGGCATCAGGTGAAAAATCAATAATTCTTAATGACGACTCCAGTGCTATGGAATTAAAAGATGAGAACAGCAACAGCATAAAAATGGATTCAACCGGTATTACCATCCAGGCAGGCACAGGAAATGTAACTATCAAAGGAACACAGGTACTGATAAATTAAAAATAAAAAATGGCAGCAGCAGCAAGAGTAGGGGATAATCATACCTGCCCGATGGCAAATCCAAACGGCAGTCCGCATACAGGTGGCCCGGTATTACCACCGGGGGTACCAACTGTTTTAATTGGTGGTATGGCTGCCGCAACCCTTGGAAACATGTGTACCTGTGCAGGCCCACCAGATTCAATAATAAAAGGATCTACAACAGTTTTCATTATGGGCAAACCTGCAGCAAGGCAGGGAGATTCTACTGCACATGGAGGAAGCATTACAGCCGGTTGTGCAACAGTTATAATAGGTGGATAAATATTCAGAATAAAAAAATAAAAAATATGCAATCAACAGACCGTTCATTTTTAGGTACCGGCTGGGGCTTTCCTCCCACATTCAGAAGAGAATGGTATGGGGTAGAAATGCTGAGCGACGAATTTGATGTACACAATAGTATAAGAATTATTCTGGAAACCATCACCGGCGAAAGAATAATGTTGCCTTCTTTTGGATGCAATCTTCAGCCCTATGTATTTGAACCAATGAATGTACCCAATATTGCCATGATAGAAAAAATAGTAAAAGATGCACTGGTAATTCATGAACCCAGGATAATTGTAGAAGAACTGATATCGGAAGTTTTACAAGACCCCGACAGGCTTCAGATTAAAATATGGTACTCAATTATCCTCACCAATACCAGGTATAATTATGTGTTTCCTTTTTACACAAACGAGGCTACCAATATTGACACAGGAGCTTAATAAATTATTTTATGCAGTGCCACAAAACAGCGGAACAGTCTGGCAGCATAAAAGCACTTTAGATAACCTTATTTAATTAAAACAAAAGGTTTGCAGATGAAAAATTGTAATTGCGGTTCAGACATAAACAGAGACGGCTCCGGCCAGCTACAACGCTATCTGAAAGCGCTTGACCCAACCTATGCACCCATTGATGACCGAAGTACAGAAGACCTGTTGGTGTATGCAAAAAGATATGCAGCACAGATACGGTTTTATGATATTCCGGAAAGTAAAATCAATGATGGCATTGCTGTAAAACGAATCAGCTGGCGGGAGTTTTTTCGCAGGGATATGTCAGTAATTGCCGCTTCTGTTTCTGTAACAGATGCCAATAGTTTTAAAAAAGAATATGATGAGGTAAATGAACGGTTACAATTGTTCCCCAAACCGGAAATATACGCAGCCTTGTATGCACCTATAGTTGGGATGCTAAAAAAAATTGACAGATGGTTATCAGTTGCTATTCCCGAAAACCCCCTTTATGCAGATTTAAAACTGGCAATTGATTCTGACCTGAAACAGCAGGTACAAAAAATAATGGCTTACGAAGAAGGGTTCCTGTTTGTAGATCCGGCCTTTGATTTGAAATTAGATTTGGCCGGAGTGGAAAATAAAGAAATATGGGGATTAACAGAAACGGTACCACCCGATGCAACTATTTATAAAGGAACCACACCCGAAGAAAAAATAATAAGCGCCTCACTTTTTGCCGAAGATATTTTTCATGCTTTTTACAATTTTTTAAACAGGCTCATTGCTGATTCTGAAAAATATTTTCAGTTTGCAATGGAACAATATCCTGCACACCAGCCACACATGGCTTTGTTCATTACTTTTTTACAATTATTTAATAAAGCTCAGCAGCAAATGAACGGACTCACGGGTAAAATGCTGGACTTCTATTATAAAGAAGTATTACATCTCGAAACAAAATCATCTGTACCCGATAAAGCACATATTGTTTTTGAACTGGCAAAAGATGTAACCGAATATGATGTAGCTGCAGGTACAACATTAAAAGCAGGCCCCGATAAATCGGGTAAAGAACAGTTTTATAAAACCACCGGCGATTTGGTGGTAAACCAGGCCAGGGTAAAAGAACTGAAAACTATTTTTGTAGAAAAAGTACAAAAGGGAGTAACTACTGCCAGCGAGACTATACATGCTATTTATGCAAGGCCTGTTGCAAACTCGTACGATGGCTTTGGCAAAAAGTTTGAAGGCACCGATATTAAATGGCCAACCTTCGGTATAGGTAATCCGGAAAAGCCAAAACCCACCAACCCTTGCGAAAGAATTGATCAGATAAAGGCATTGGCAAAAAGAACCGATCTGGCAAAAATCGGTTTTTCAATTGCCTCCCCGCAATTACTCATGCAGGGCGGAAAAAGATTGATAGAAATAAAACTGAATGCCACTGCTGCAGCTCTTTTTGCAAAGCAACAGCAAATGACAACTGCAAATAGTGCTAACTTATTTGAAATTTGGTTTACCGGGGATAAGGAATGGTTTAAGGTAGAAAAGGTGATGACGGCTGCAGACCAGATACGGTTTAAAAAATTCTTACCTGTAAATACATTTAACCCAACCACAAATGATATTGAGGCTTCTTACTATTTAATAAAAGAAACCAATTCTCTTTTTGTTTACCTGCCCATGGCTTCACCACCGGTAATTGAGTACAGCACTAAACTGCATACCGCTTTTGCATATACTACAACACAACCGGTTATGCAGGTGATGTTAAATCCGGAGCTTGATTTAAAATCGGCTGATTATAAAAATCTTTCAGCAGATAATTTATCGCTACATGTAAAAGTGGGTTCTGTATTGCCCAATGCCGCTAAGTTTACTCAACACTTGGAACAATTAAAATTAAATGGCATTGATTTTACGCAGGATGAACGTAATGCATTTGAGCGCTTTTCATTGGATGGGTTAAGTAAACTGGTTTTGCAGAACGAATCTGCAGGTGTACTGCCGCCTGGCAAACCGTTTGACCCTTTTACTGCTTATCCAAATAAAGGCAAATCATTTTATATAGGCAGTAA
>JAOAUI010000270.1:0-9241 GCA_030157685.1 Ferruginibacter sp.
CCCATAAAATATTCATCCCAGGAAATATAGTCTTGTCTTTTTTTTAATGCTGGCATGTTCCGGTTTTAAAATCTTCAAAATAGCTGTACGAATATATGGCATTTAGTTTTTTCTTATCCGTGATTTAACCGGCACAGTTGTCATTTGTAAAACCAACCAGCAAAATCACCTTGAAATGTAACATGTTAATAACCGGACGAACCCAAAAACTGCTACTTGCTTTTTATTTTTTACTTTAGATAAATGAAAAAAACAGGTTGGATATTATTTGTATTATTTGCCGTTTTGGTGGGCATTTACCCTGTAAGTTATTTTATTATTGACAGGAGATTTGGCTTGCTGGGTACAAAACCAAGTATACTACTGGCCGATGTTTTTTGGAATACCAGCTTTTATATACATATTATTTGGGGAGGTATTGCACTGCTGATTGGCTGGATACAGTTCAGCAAACCATTCAGAAATAAATACCTTACCGTACATAAAACTATTGGCAAAATATACATTGTTTCAGTTTTATTAAGTTCAATTGCCGGAATGTACATCGCATTTTATGCCACCGGTGGCTGGATAACAACATTGGCATTTGTTACTTTGGATATAATCTGGTTTTATTCAACACTTGCAGCTTTTGCTGCAATAAAAAAAGGAAATATTGCCAGGCATCAGCATCTGATGATTTATAGTTATGCCGCAACTTTTGGAGCAGTAACACTAAGAATATGGCTGCCACTTGCCACCTTAATTTTAGGAAGTTTTTTTAAAGCATATCCCATTGCAGCGTGGCTTGCATTTGTACCAAATATGGTTGTGGCGTATTTTATTGTAAGAAAAAGAACTATACAAATTAACGCTGCCTGATTTTTTGCAGTTATTGCTATTGATAGCAGTTAGGTTGTAAAGTAAGCCACTGCAGAAGGGGGCTTAATGGAATTGCATGCAATTAAAACTTTAGCACAGTAACAGTTGCTCTTGATGAAAGATCGGCCTTGTTAACCGTTTCATTTTCCTTTATTTCTGCATAGCCCTGCTCTTTCATAGTAGCGGCAGTTTTTTTAAGCTGCTGAATAAACTTTATTTTTTGCGCCTTGCTGAATTCCTTTAAACGGAATGCCAGATAATACTCTCCCTCACGGCCCATGGGGCCAATATTGTCAACAGCTATTTGTTTTATTTTGTATTGCTTTTTAAAACTCTTTATTAATTTAATTACCGGCTCATCGGATGGAACACCGCAGCACATGCTGCCGAAACTTACTACAACAGGGTAGGAAGTATTGTTTTGTGCAAATGCTGCAGTAGATAATATGGCTGTTAAACATATTGCGAAAAATATTTTTTGCATAGTGGGGTTTTTTATAATGACTGTAAGATGCCTGAAATATCAAACAGTTTACGATACAATTTTTTGTTTAACAAAAACTTCACCAACCTGCATAACTCATCCGCAAGTAAAAATCGGGCAACATATTGCTGCCCGTTTTTTATTAAATGATAACAGATTTATTTACGCCTCAGCCACCAACCCAGCCAAAGGCCGGTAACTCCCCATGCAATCAATGCATCTGTGAAATGTGCCATCAGGTCGAAACTTGGATACCATATATGCATGGTATAAGGGCCATGCAAAAAAGCAATAATTCCCGTACCTAATGTGCCCATAAAAACGATTCCAAAAGAAGGTGCATTTATTTTGGTCAACAACCAACATAATAGCCAGATGATAAAAATATCAACCAGCAGGCCGCGGCCCATGTTCATAAACATTTTATTCATGCCAGGCATGCTTTTATGATATACCAGCTGTGCATATGGTTTTCCTTCGAGATTCTTCATTTGCTTTTCCATTTCTTCCCTGGGAGTGCCCGGTGGAAATCTCGGCATCATATAAGCACCGTCTTCGCTGAACTGTGTATTAAGATAAGCCATGATGCTGTCCTGCTTAGGCGTGTATTTTTGTTGGGCATCATGCCGGTTTAACATTGTCCATGTAAGAAATTGCCAAAGAAAAATAATAATGCCGCCAACAATGGCGCCGACGATTGTTTTTTTCATACAATAAATTTTGGTTTAGGTAACAAAATAAAAAAGAAAAACGGTATTTAAAAGCAAAATCTGGTTCTGCTGAAAATGCATGAATATAATTTTGTTTTCAATACAACAACAAAAGAGCTCCGTTAATTAACGGAGCTCTTGCCATTATTAAGAGAAACCTGAATTACTGTTTTACAAATTTTACCGGTGTTCTTGTCCCAACCTGCAACAGGTATAATCCGCTGCCAATTGTTGATGGTAAAATGATATTTAATTTGTTATTGCCGCTATTGCTGCTTACTGAACTGCTCCATATACGTTTTCCGCTTACAGAACTAATGATTATTTCCTCTGTCTTATTTTCGGTACCTGTAAATTCAATGCTTAGTTTATTTTGTACAGGATTGGGCGTAAGCGTAATATTGCTGCTGTTTTTTGTGATAGTAACGGGTCGTATCATGGCAGCTTTTGGCGTACCGCTTATTTCTGCCCTTAGCTTGTAACAAACAGATGTGCTGAATGCTCCATTATAACCGATCACCCTTACATAATAAGTGCCAACTGTTGTTGTATTATAAATGATCGCTTCGCTGGTTGTGCTGCCTGCTGTAGAAGAACCCAGCAGTACACCGGCAGAATTATACAGGTAGAGATCATAATCAAATGGCAGGTTGGCAAGTGTTACATAGATATTTGATTGTGCAGCTGTGTTGGTAAATTTATACCAATCAAGGTCTGACGCTGTGGCTATCTGCGAATTTACATCTGCATTGGTAGCGATAGTGCTTGCTGCAGCCAGGGTTTCGTTGGGCTCAGGTGTATTGGCACAGGCAGAAGTTGTAGTAACTCTTAAAGTATAACAAATAGTTGCCGAAAAAGCGCCGTTATAACCAAATACCCTTACGGTGTATGTTCCCGCTGCAGCATTATTGAATGTGATGGTTTCGCTGGTTGTGCCACCATTAGCAGAACTGCCAACCACTGTTCCCACAGAATTCAGTAATTGCATATCATAATCAAAAGGCAATGTTGTAAGAGATACAGTAATGTTTGTGCCCGCAGCAACTGTAAATTTGTAATAGTCATTATCTGTATTGGTTGCAATCAAAGCGTTGTAATTTGTTGCAACAGCAATGTTACCTGCAGTGGCCTGTGTATTGTTTGGTTCCTGTATATCAGGGCAGCCTGCTGCAGCACATGCTGCCCGGCCGGCAACAGAAGTGGTACCAGAATTACCTGGATCGAGCCATGGTTTTAGTTGCTGAGAAGCAGCAGCACCATTGGTTACCCAATCGTAAGAGATTTTACCATAATAATCATTTTTATCTGCAGCTACAGCACCACAGGATGAAGGCCCGCCGGAAAGTTTACCAACAATACGGCCGGCACTGTTGAATAAAGGAGAACCTGAAGAACCACCTTCGGTAATACTGTGATTGGTTACAGTAGCTACCCAATTAGCCTGCCAGTGTGAATTATCTGGCAATTGAGCATAATACCTGCGTGAAGTTAAAGCAGCTGAATAGGTTGATACTTTTTTTATGTCGCCGGCAGGATGATGGATACCAACACCGCTGTTGCTTCCTGTACCGCTGGCATCAAAGCCTGCATAGTAAACATTGTAAGCAGCAGGAATGGTATTATTAAATTCAACCAGTAAAAAATCGGAACCAAAAACATTGGAGTTGGCACCGTTTGATGCGCTGGAACGCATAGTACAACCGGTTATAGTATTTGAGCCAGGCTCTGATGCACCATTGGAACAACCTGCACTTTGGTAATTGAAATAGAACACCCACTGGTTTTTATCGGCTGCTGTAACCGCAGCACCACAATGGTTGGCAGTTAAAAAATAATTCTTGCAATTCTGCGCCACATTATTGATTAAAGCACCACTGCAATAACCCTGGCTGGCACCGTTCTTAATTAATATCCTGGCAACAGAATTTCTTTGGTTGGTCCATGCAGCACCTTCGGGACAGTTAACATTTACATTACAGGTGCCTGATGTACCAAAGCCGCAGCATTTTGGATTCTGCAACTTTATATAAGCAGGAGGTTCGGGCGCATTGTAAACATTGGCTATGCCGGTAATGGTAAAACTTCCTTTTTGTTTTACATTGGCGGGTTCATAGTATTCAATAACACAGTCACTGGTATAGATGATCTCTGTAGCAAACATTTTGCTCTCATTATTATTATGAGCGCCAAAAGATCCTATTAGCTGTGTTTTTTCTGCATTGTATACATACAATACAGCACCTTCGGGAATATAAAAATTTTCGTAGTACAGAGATGTTGCAGGTGCATCGGGTACATGTACAGCCAGCCGCCAAACACGGTCTTTATTGGGCAACACCGACCATACGCCACTGTTCTCAAGCGATAAGGAAACAGGGAATATCTGTCCTGCAGGCAACATTTCTCCCTTTTCATAAACCTGCCTGGCACGGCTTTGCAATGCAGCAACATCAATTAGCGGCATAACCTGTTTGCCGGCATCCAGGTTGTCATTTAATGGATAAGAAAAACTGAAAGGCTTACCACCACGGCTTATTTGTGCACTGGCACTAAAACCAAATACCAGCAAGCCAATTGTAAACAAGGCTAATTTTTTCATGGTTAAAAGTTTTGTTTTAAATGAAGGTTGAGGGAGTAAAAGTATAGTTTAGGAATGGCAATTAAAATACCCCAAACTGGTAATAATTCTGCTTCGGCCAGGTTCACTTTCAATATTTTTCAATGGCCGGCATAGTAGTGTATTTATCAAAATTTCAGCTTTACGAATATTTTTGAAGGCTATTGAAGCGAATTGTACGCTTAGAGAGAATTGGTTTTGTGGTTTTGAATCTTTTAATTAAAACCTGGTATGTAAAAGCTTTCTTTACTGCATCATCATCAAAATAATTTACAATGAAACAATACCTTGCCTTAATACTGATGCTGATTTTTTGCAGCTGGCTGCCTGCACAGCAAAATGTTTTACCCGCAACACGCCCAGCCGATTTTACCTTATCATTCCACCTGGATGGCGGCATGAGTTATCATTTTGAAGAAATAACCATAAATAAGGATAGCTGCATCTCTAAGGTAAATGACCATGGAAAAATACTGGTATGCCATTTTAAACTTTCAGCATCAGCTCTTGACAGTCTCTATGCTATGCTTCAGCAAAACCAGTTTACACAAATTGAATACCGCAGCGGTGGACAAGTGTATGACAGGGGAGGAGAAAAGATTACTATTGGCTGGAACAATAACCAGCAACGATTTACAGTAAATGATTCCCAGAATTCTTTTGTACAAAAAGCCTGGTTTTTGAAATGGAATGCCATATGCGACTATGTAACAAGACTGGCTCCAAATAATAAGATAAATTTTGATTAATTCATAGCAGTCATTCTATCTCCAAACAAATAAAGCAGAAATATGAATTTTGGTAAAGTTTTTGTTTGAGTAAACAAAAGCAACTAAAATGAATAAAGCAGCATTTGTATTAATGGCCTTCCTGGCGGGAGCAATTATAACAGGTTGCAGTAAAAAAAGCCATCCCACAACCACTACAATAAATGCTCCGGATTCGGCAACAGTAAAGCCTGTAAAAAAGCCTACGCTTAAAACTGCTGTGCCCAAAGTAATAATTGTTAACGATAAAGCAGCCAAAAGAAGTGTAGATGGCAGGTATTATTATGACCTGGAGGGGCATCGTTACTGGCGTAATAACCGCGACGGGAAATATTATTTATTCCATAAATCAATGTTTGATAACCCTGATTTTAAAAGCCGGGGAAATTAGTATTCAACAGGTTTTTTTATTGCCTTGCTCAGGACAGCAGGTTATGTTTTACTTCGGCTATTTTCTGCTGAATTTCTTCAATGCTTTTTTCCACTTCACTCATTCTGCCTGGCAGTTCTTCAATATTCTTTTTTGCATCGGTTATTTTTTCTTCCATATCTTTTATATCAGTTTCCACTTCTTCAATTTTTGTGTATTTGCCTTTTATCCATTCCGAAAGTTTTTCCCTGTATTTGCTGTCGCTTGCCATGGCATATTTATCTTCCAGATCGTTTAGTTGTACATTAATCTGCTGTATATAATCCTGCTGGTTGATGATTCTTTTTTCCATCCTTTCCCAAAAAGCATTCTGCTTCTCATACACGATGGCAAGTTTTTCCTTAAATGCATATTGCTTTGCCAGCCTGTCTTCCAGCTTTTCTAAAAATTCTTTCTGCTTCTGTTCCCATTCTGTATGTTTTAATTCACGTTCCTTTTGTCTTTCTTCCCATGCAGCCTTTTTCTGTTGTAGTTCTTCCTTATAAACTGACCAGGCTTTGTCCAGGTCTTCCTGTACTTCATCAATGGCAGCAAAGATTCTGTTTTTATCCTCCCTGGTTATACCATCCCTGTTTTCAATAACAAACTTGCGCAGGTCTCTCAATCCTTCTGATTTTATTTTTAGCGGATTTTGAGATTTACTTTCTTCACTGCTGATGCTGTGCTGCGCCGGTTCATCTACTTTAATAAATTCAGGATTTGTAAGCGCAGCGATAGTAACAGAAATATCAGCCAGTTTTTCTGCCGCTGCAGTTGGGTGGCATGCCCTGATGGCATATAATACTGCCTGTGCCAGTGAAGAAGATTGCTCTGTAAGCCTGGATCTTTCTTCACGGAGATGATTGTAATAAGCATCTTCTTTAAGCCTTAAAGCCTCACGGTATTCTTTAAACCTGTCCCAGGCAGCGGTTCTGCGCTCTTTGTTTGGCCAGTTACTTTGCCTGATGAATTCACCGGTTTCAGTCATTTGTTTTTTAAGCGCTTCAATATCTTCTTTGTTAAATGTCTTGTTGTTTGTTTCATCACCCACTAATTCTTTAATTGCATTAATCTTAGCTTCGGCTTCTTCGGCAAATTTTTCATTTTCCTTGTCGAGTATTGCCTGCTTTGCTTTCAGGGCGTCAAGCAGGAGTTGCAGGCTGGTCCATTTTTCCTGCCGCTCCTGGCTGTTGGCGAAGCTGGTGATTTTAAAATTTTCGAAAAGCTCTTTGCGCATTGCAGACAGCGTTCTTGAATCAAGCGAATCGGTCGTTGTGCCATTTAACTGGTCCTGGATTTTTACAATCGTATCCTGTAGTTCTGTAAGGGTCATACTTTAAATATTGTGCAATTTATTTATGGTGGCAAATTTACGAAAGCAGTTGATATTGTACTGATGTAGTTCATAAATTTCATTTTGCCGGCTTGCAATATTATTTAGCTGTTGTATATTACAAGCATGAAGCGTAAATTTTTATTATCAGTATTTCTTTTTCTGTGTGGTGTTACTGCAAGAGCACAACAGCAATCTTATTTAATAACCGGCACTTACACCTCCGGTAAAAGCGAAGGTATTTATGTGTACCAGTTCAACAGCAATGATGGGTCTGCAAAAGCTGTCAGCTCTGTAAAAATTTCCAATCCATCATTTGTAGCGGTTTCTCCCAATGAAAAATTTGTTTACTCGGTAGAAGAAGATGCTGCCAAAAATGGTAAGGAAGGAGAAATAACTGCCTTTTCATTTAATAAAGAAACAGGTAAACTTTCACTTTTAAACCGCCAGCCATCAGCAGGCGATCACCCTTGCTATGTAAGTACAGATAAAACCGGGAGGTGGGTTGCAGCCGGCAATTATACCAGCGGCAGCCTTTCTATACTTCCTGTACAGGCAGATGGGAGCCTGGGTGTAGCAACAACTGTTGTTAAACATGAAGGATCTGGTTTTAATAAAGCAAGACAGGTTTCTCCGCATGTGCATTGCACTTTTTTTTCGCCCGATAACCTGTTTCTGTTTGTTCCTGATTTAGGTATAGATAAAGTGATGATCTATGCATTTGATGAAACCACCGGAAAACTTACTGCTGCCAAACAGCCCTTTGCTGAGTTGGTGCCCGGTTCCGGGCCAAGGCATATCAGCTTTCACCCTTCAAACAAATATGCGTATTTAATGCAGGAATTAAGTGGTACGGTTACAACTTTTAAATATAAAAAAGGAAAACTTAAAAGCAGGCAGATCATCAGCAGTATGCCTGCAGG
This sequence comes from Ferruginibacter sp., assembly GCA_030157685.1. GTDB lineage: Bacteria > Bacteroidota > Bacteroidia > Chitinophagales > Chitinophagaceae > Ferruginibacter. The sequence goes on from JAOAUI010000270.1 coordinate 8,105, forward strand.
CGATACAAGCTTTGCCGGCAGTGCCGATATTCATGTATCGCCCGATGGTAAATTCCTCTACGCTTCTAACCGGGCAGAATCCAATACCATTGCTATTTTCAGCATCAATCAAAAAAACGGGAAATTGTCACTTATCAGTCATCAATCTACCTTAGGTAAAACGCCACGCAATTTTAATTTTGATCCTACGGGTAATTTTTTACTGGTGGCCAATCAAAACAGCGATGCCATTGTAATATTTAAAATAGACAAACAAACCGGCCTGCTTACCGATACCAACAACAGAATTGATGTAGGAAAACCTGTTTGCCTGAAATGGATTTCCATGTATTGAAACCTTATAGGTTTAAAAAAAATCCCGTAAGGAAACCTCACGGGATTATCTTAAAAAAATCAACGGTAATTATTGTATAACAACTTCACCGGTTTTAATTTTATTGCCATTAGCTTCTCTTAATACAATATAGTAAACACCTGATCCATTGTGGCGCATGTCTATTGTATGCAGTTGATAGGCCTGCATTACTACATATTCTTTATTGTGAACCCTGCGGCCAGCAGCATCATAAATAGTGATGCTTTGTTTTGACGGGGTTGAAGCAGAAGCGCCTGCTGTATAATACGATACTTTAAACAAACCATCATTGGGGCTGGGGAAAACAAAAAGATCGGCACTTGGTAAAGCAGTAATGTCTTTTAAAACTGATTGACAGCTTCCTGCAGCACTGCTTACCACAACCCTGTAACTGCCTAAACTGTTAACAGTAGCAATGATAGAATTGCTGACTGCACCCGGTATTAAAACACCATTTAAATACCAGGCAAATGTTAAACCTGGTGCAGGTGTAACATTTACAGTTAATACAGATTGTTGCCCGGCCAGTAATGCAGCTATTGTTGCACTGATTACCGGTTGAGGCGTAACATTTAATACAGCCGGATTGGAATTTACAAAACCACCTGGTGCAGCACCGGTAACAACACAACGGTATTGATTTCCTGTCATAGCTGCGGTAACCCCCGTTAAGGTTAAGGTTGCTGTTGCAGCGCCACTGTAAATACCTGCATTGGAAATATTATTCCAGGTAGTACCGCCATTGATACTTTCCTGCCATTGGTATGTTGGTGTGGTACCGT
>JAOAUI010000270.1:9266-15926 GCA_030157685.1 Ferruginibacter sp.
CAACAGTAAAGCTGGTATTGGAGCCCGAACAAATTATGGAAGCCGCTGGTTGGGCTGTAATTGTAACAGGTGTATTTACTGTTAATATAGCACAGCCCGAAGTTGCGGCCGGTGCACAGGTACCGCTGGTAATGCAACGGTATGCATAACCATTCATTGCGGTTGTTGTTGGGGTGATGGTTAATGTAGCCGTGTTGCTGCCAGAATAAGGTGCAGCATTTGGAACATTGGCCCAGGTGCCGTTGCAACCACCAGTACTTAACTGCCATTGATAAGTAACTCCTGTGCCAGATGCTGAAACACTAAATACAGTTGCATTGCCGGTATACACTGTTGAGTTTGAAGGCGAGCCTGTAATAACCGGAGCGGTTTGCACGGTTAATACAATGGCATTTGAATTTACTACATTGCTACATGAAGCTGCACCGCTAACAATTACACGGTATTGATTTGCCGACATGCCGGCAGTTACACCTGTTAAAGCTAAAGTAGCTGTTGTGGCACCTGAGTAAATACCACCATTACTAATGTTGCTCCAGGATGCACCGCCATTGGTACTTTCCTGCCATTGGTATGTTGGTGTAGTGCCGCTGGCTGCAACTGTAAAGCTGGTAGATAAACCTGCACAAATGGTTGAATTAACCGGTTGTGCTGTAATAGCTACCGGTGTATTTACTGTTAATACACTGCAATTTGAAAAGGCAGCAGGGGCACAGGCTCCACCTACTGCACAACGGTATGCACCACCATTCATCCCTGCAGAAGTTGGGTTGATGGTTAAGCAAGCTGTGTTAACACCTGAATAAGGAGCTGCATTTGCAATATTTACCCATGGGCCAGCACATCCGGCAGCGCTAAATTGCCATTGATAGGTAAGGCCCGTTCCAATTGCAGTAATACAAAAACTGCTTGTGCTGCCCAAACATACAGTTGAATTAGATGGCTGACTGGTAATTGACGGAGCCGTTTGTACAGTTAATAAGGCTGGATTTGAATTTGTAGAACCGCAAATAATATTGGCAACACAACGGTATTGATACGTGTTCATGGTTGCCAATACTCCCGTAATATTTAAAGTAGCAGTTGTTGCATTACTGTAAACACCACCATTGTTAATATTACTCCAGGGTCCACCGGCTCCTGTAATACTTAACTGCCATTGAAAACCGGTTGCAGCCGGAGATGTAACACTAAAACTGGTATTAAGCCCCGTACATAATGTTTGTGCAGCTGGTTGTGCTGTAACAGCAGGGCCGGCTCCGGCATTTATAGTGTAGGTAAGATTTATTGTTTGTGTTGCAGCTCCCGAAGCTGTTCCTGTTATTGTAATAACATAAGAACCCGGTGCAAGCGATGATGCATTGTTTAAATTTACAGTACTGCTGTTACCCGGTGTTAAGGGATTTGTTCCAAACGTAACAGTTGTACCACCCGGTACACCGGCTGTTGCTGTAAGCGTTATGGGATTTGTAAATCCACCAATGGAATTTGTGCCTAAATTAACTGTCATGGTTGCAGGGGCGGGGCAGCTTGAAACGGCTGGCCCGGCAGGGTTTGTAAAACTAAAGCCATTGGGAACAGCTACAAAAAGCGGGCTTTCCCAAACACCACGGCCATAAGTAGCCGCTCTTATTTTACCAGCTGCTTTCTGAATTTCAAGTTCATTGAGGCCAACTGCTGGTAAATTATCCGAAAAATTTGTCCAGCTGGCTGCACCTTCTTCCTGAAAGAAAACGCCCACATTCATTCCAACATAAATACCTCTTGGTGTATTGTCGTCAACTACAATGGCTCTTGGAATAATGGCCGGAAGATTGGAAGAAATATTTGTAAATGTTGCACCTCCATCTGTTGAAACAAATACTCTGTTAGTTGCACTGTTGCAGGCAATCCAGATTTTGTTTGGATTGGTAGCATCAACAAAAATATCATTGATGTTTGCAGGTGCCGTTCTGGTAACCCAGGATGCTCCATCATTGGTTGTTACATATAACAATGCGCCACGGGATGCATATAATGTTGTTGGGGCCGAAGGGGCAATTGCCAGATCGGTAACCAGCGTAGTTATTACACCCGTTGAAATATCTGTCCAGCTAGTACCGCTGTTGATTGATTTCCAGACACCGGTCCACCCACCATACAAAATTGTTTCATTGGTTGGATGAATAACAAGTGGTGTAACCCAATCGCCGTTGGCTGGGCGTGAAAGGCCGCTATAACTGTTGCCACCGTTAGTTGAACGGTAAATACTTCCATTTTGACTGGTACCCCATAAGTTTAAATGATTTGTAGGACTAACAAGCCCCTCCATACCATCGGCACCTAACCAATCTACCCAAAGGCCCGATGCCTGCCTGGCTGCACTGCCATTATCCTGTGCTCCGCCGGTTATTACATTAGGATTGGTTTGTGAATTCGCTATGCGGTAAAACTGCCTGATGCCTAATCCATTGGAAATATCTATCCAATCATCTCCATTATTTATACTTTTAAATAACCCACCATCGGATATTGAATAAATAGTGCTATTTACCCAAAACAGCCCATGTACATCTGCATGATTATAACCAATACTGTTGGGAAGCGACCATGCTGTGATAGGTGTAAAACTAGTTGCTTCGTTGACCGATTTCCAGCATATAATACCCGCAATATAAACTTCTGCAGCATTGGTTGGTGATACATCAAGTGCCATATCGTAAGTAGCTTGTCCGCCTGTTCCGGTTCCAGTTGTTTCGTAACCAAAATAATTGGTACCACTCGCCGGGTTGCCAACAACTGTGGTAACAAAAGTTAAACCGGCATCGGTTGATTTATACATTCTGCCAAACGTATTTCCGCTTGCCTGTACTGCATAAACATAATTTGGGTTTGCTGCAGAAACCGCCACCAGCGTACGTCCGGTATTGGTAATGCCCTGTGCTGCGCCAAGGGTTGTCCAGGTAACACCATTATCTACCGAACGGATTACATCACTACCGGTGGCATACATAATATTAAGATCCCCGGGTTTAAATTCAATATCTTCTTTATTGCCGGCATGTACCAGCGTCCAGTTGGTGCCTCCATTTGTTGATCTGTAAATACCGTTTGTTGCACAGGCAAAAACAATATTAGGTGTTGAGGGGTGAATAAGAATTTTTCTGATAGTACCGCTTGGCCCGCTGCCGGTAAGTGCCCAGGTAGCTCCTGCATTGGTAGATTTTAATAAACCGTTATTTCCGCTTGTACCGGCATACACTATATTCTGATCGGTTGGGTCTATTGTAATTGAAAAGAAAGACATCCACAAAGCATTATTATCTGTTAGCGGCGTCCAGGTGGTACCACCGTTAACTGTCTTCCATAACCCACCGCCCGGTGAGCCTGCATAAATTATTGATTCATTTGCGGGGTGAATTCCAAATGCTGCTATTCTTCCTGTTCCGGGGTTCCAGCTGCTGGTTCTGTTCCAGGTCATGGGGCCTAATTCAGTCCAGTTACCTGCCTGGGTAAAATTGGCCTGTGTTGTATTTAAATATTTTTCCCAATCTGTTTTTGGCGATATATATTTTCCGCTTTCATCGGTATGAAACCTGCGCTCATATAACCAACGCTGAAATTGTTTGTATCCGCTGCCTCTTCCGGTACCGGCGGTATCAAAATGTAGTTTGGCAATTGCTTCGGCTTGCTGCAAAGTGATATCTGTTCTCTCCATCAGTTCAAAAATGGTAGATTGTGCAGAAGCATTGGTAACAGAAAATACAAATAAAAGGGTGTAAAAAATTCTTTTCATATTATTTATTTAGGAGAAACGAAATTAATCAAATATGCCAGTATTTCAGAATGAAAATCTGATTGGGTCATTTACCCTAATGACAATGCCCTTAGGGGTACTAAATGCAGTTTTATTAAAAGAAATATACAAATGCATGTAAACAATTAAACCTGGTGCTTTGTTTTAGTGCTAATAAAAACTAATCTGGCATAAATCTCGTTAGTTTTACAATCTTATTCCTGACCTGTTAATTAACTACAATGCAAAGGAAGCCTTTCTTTGTTTTATTTATTTTACTGCTTCCTTTCATGTCAATGGCACAATCTGCCGGCATATCCGCAACAATTTATGATGCCGGCACAAAAGCTCCGCTTGCATTTGTGAGTGTTACGATTAAAGGTACAACCACCGGCACCGTTACAGATATTGACGGACATTTTTCCTTTAGTAAGTTGCCTGCAGATGCAGTATTACTCATCAGCTATATTGGCTACAAAGCAAGAGAATTCAAAACAGGAATAACCACAGATCCTGTTTCAATCTTTATTGAACCGGCAGATGGTCAGCTTGAAAGCGTGACCGTTTCAACCAATGAAAACCCTGCACACCGTATTATTAAGTTGCTGCAGCGTAATAAAAAAAACAACGACCCCGAACAGCAACCATCATTTACATACAATGCTTATACCATTGCTGCATTGGCGGCAGGTAATCGTTTCTGGAATATGAACCGATCAGACAGCAGCAAACAAAAGAACCCTGTTCCGCAAATGCAACAGATGGATAAGCAGATGGACAAACTGGTAAAAACATCGAAAGATACTTCTGGAAACAGCCTGGGAAGCAAGTTGGGAAAAAGATTTAAAGAGAATTACCTGATGCTTACAGAATCTTATACCGAACGCATTTATAAATTTCCGGGGCAAACAAAAGAAACCGTATTGGCAACCAAATTTTCGGGTTTAAAAAATGCAACATTCGGCGTAACCACAGATAATTTTCAACCTTTTGGTTTTTACAAAGATTACCTGGTGATGAATAATGTAAGTTTTGTAAGTCCGGTCATTGAAGGCAGTATCAATATGTATAAATTCAGGTTGAAAGAACGAATACCACATGAAAAGGATACCACGTACATCATCAGCTTTGAACCCAGGGCTGGTAAAAACTTTAAAGGGCTGAAGGGATTGATCTACATTAATTCGGATGGTTATGCTATTGAAAATATCATTGTATCGCCATCAGATGAAAAGGGGATGATCTTCACTTTCAGGTTGCAGCAAAAATACGAACGTGTAAAAGGCAAATGGTTTCCGGCACAATTAAACAGCACGCTTTCGCAAAAAGACCTGCGTACCGATTCGGTTTTACTTTTTTGGGATTGCCGCAGCTATATTACCAATGTGGATTTTGGTAAGACATTTACCAAGGCCGATTTTTCGGATGTAAAACTGGAGTATCATCCGCAGGCAGGTAAACGTGCCGATACAACCTGGCGTATTATGCGTACAGATTCGCTGAATGATAAGGGCAGAATAACTTACGAGACGTATGAAATGCTGCCGGCAAAATACAGGAACATGATTGAAAAAGTGAACAAGGCTTTTCAGATTCTATCTCTTGAAGGTATTCCGGTGGGAAAGGTTGATATTCCTTTTAAGTACATCCTTTCGGGTATCAACAAATATGAGAGTTTCAGGATTGGTGCCGGTTTGCAAACAAATTCTTTATTCAGCAAATGGATTTCTGTTGGCGGTTTTGCCGGTTATGGTTTGCGGGATAAAGCATTTAAATATGGTGGTAATGTACAGTTCAACATACAGCAAAGAACAAATACAGTGCTGCGCTTTGATTACAGCCGCGATATTGCCGAGCCCGGCAATGTTGATTATTTTGTACGCAACGGTTCTGTTTTTTCGAACCAGAGTTTGCGTAATTTTCAACGCTCTCGTTTCGACAGTGTGGAGCAGTTTAAAATTAATTTCAGCACCAAGATCCGTCCATCAATCCAATCAGATATCTGGTTGATGAATGAAAACCGGAATCCTGCAGTGTATGATTATGAATTTGCAAACAACGGCACAAACATCCGCAGTTTTAAAAATACAGAATTGGGTATCGGTTTCAGGCTTACTAAAGGTGAGAGTTTTACACGGATGGGCCGGGCAAAGTTGCGTACCAAACCTGCAACAACAGAGTTGTTGTTTCAAATATCAAAAGGTTTAAAAAATGTTTTAAATGGTGATTTGGATTACACAAAAATCGCCGTTCGCATCAATCACAGTTTTCAGTTTAAAAAATTGGGTAAAACTTCTTTTCGCCTGGAAGCAGGGCAGGTTTTTGGTGATGTGCCTTACTCATATCTCTTTAATGCCAGGGCAACAAAATCAGGCAAACTAAGTGTGTATGTGCCCGATCATTTTCAAACGGTTGGCCTGTATGAATTTGTTTCAAGCAGCACTGCAAATTTATTTATAGAGCATAATTTTGGCAACCTGTTGTTCAAACCAAAAAATATTTCATTCAGGCCGGAGATTTTTTTAATTCAAAATATCGGTTATGGAAATCTTAATAACACTCCGTCACATAAAGTACTTGCATACAAGGTTCCCGAAAAGGGCCTGTTCGAATCGGGTCTGATGATCAAAAATATTTACCGCCGCAGTCTGTACTCTCTTGTTTATATCGGTATTGGCGGAGGCGTTTTTTACCGTTACGGATATTATGCATTGCCAAAAGCATCCGATAACTGGGCATTTAAATGGGGTTTTAGCATTTCTTTTTAAAATACCCTTCAATGGGTATTGACTATATAGAAGGACAATGTTACTTTTATAAAAAAATTATCTATGAAAAGGATATGCAAAAAACTTTCTGTTACATTTCTTTCATTAACTATTGCG
>JAOAUI010000271.1 GCA_030157685.1 Ferruginibacter sp.
TACCTTTAACACCTAAAAAAATAAAAGCATGAAGAAATATGTATTGGCCACTATGATGGTTTTAGGCAGCCTTTATGGAAGCAGCCAGGAATTGCCTAAAGAAATAAGATTTAATATAGAATTAAAACAATTTGATAAGGCAAAGGATGCACTGGATAAGTATATAGCTGATCCTAAAAATGCAGCAAATGCGCTTGCCAATTATTACAAAGCCTTTGTGTACAGTTCCCTGGCAAGAGACCCTAAAAAAACTGTTGCAGAAAGCAAGACCCTTAATGAACAGGCATTTGCTGCGCTAAAAAAATATGCAGAGCTTGATCTCAAAGCTCCCTTAACCAAAGAAGAGAGTAATTCTACCTTGTTTAATATTTATTTTTCTTTTTACGACCTGGGAGTAAAATTTTATAACGAAAAGAATTTTCAGGAATCCTATAATCTTTTCAAAAATTCGCTGGATGTGCATGACTATGGTGTTGACAATAAGCTTAATGGCCCCGGTACACTTAAGTTTGCAGTGCATGATACTGACCTTGTATGGAACCTGGCTGTTCTTGCCAATGAACTTAAGAAAAAGGAAGACGCCCTGATTTATTATAAAAAAATTGCAGATGCCGATCTTAAAGATGAGAAATACATAACTGCGTACGAAGAATTGATCTTAAAATACAAAAGAGAAAAAAATGCAGAGTTATTTAATAAATACAATGCTGCAGCAAAAAGACATTATCCAATAGATATCCCTTATTGGGAAATGAAGGAAATTGAATTTGCACTGGGCGACCTTCAGGATGAAGCTTTATTGAATAAATATGAAGAATTGACGAAAGTACTTCCGAACAACTATGTTGTTTTTTATAATTATGCCATAGAAATTGATAAATTTATCTCCAGTGATGCCTCAAAAGGAAAAGACGCAAATGCTATTAATGCTTACCGTACCAGGATAGAAGAATTATACAAAAAAGCTGTTTCCATAAAATCAACCCTGGAAGGTAATTTACAACTGGCCAATTTATACTACAGCAAAACATTTGATTTGCAGGAACGCATTGCAAAAATTAAAGGCACAAAGCCTGCTGAATTAAAAGTAAAAAACGACCTGATTGCCGAGTCTAAAGCGCTTTCGCTTGCCAGCATACCTTATGCCGAAGAGGCGGTAAGGCTTTTGGGAGAGTTAAAAACATACAAATTTACTGATAAGTCTAATTTTAAACTTGTTTTGGAAATTTTAAGTCATGCTTATAAATCAAGTGGTAATGCCGCTAAACTTGCTGAAGTAGAAAAGAAAAAACTTGAAGTAGAGAAATTATAAAGATTGTACACCAAAATAAAAAAGACTCCCCAGATGTGCCGGGGGAGTCTTTTTTATGTGTAATTTTTTATTGTCCGGCAATTCTTATCTGCATACCGGGGCCTCCCATACCACCATTCTGCATATCCTTCATTGCTTTTATTTCAATATCTTTTGGTATTTCAAATTCTTTGTCAGCTACATCTTTATCAATGACCAGTTTGGTAACTTCTACTGTCATTCGCCTGCCTCTGTTCATATTTCTTTCATACTGCATTGGGAAACCATTTAGTAATTCCATACCGGTTGGACCACTTGTTGCATTAAATCCGCCAAAACCGCCGGCAGAGCCTCCTGTACTTGCCAAATGCTGCAATTTAAAATCCGGGCAGTACCATACTATAGTGGTGTCAGTCCGTTCTTTTCTTGCAGCAATAATCAATGCTTTTTTACAGGCATAACCTGCTATCTTTTTACTCTCATCAACATAAACAACTGAATAAGTAGCAGGTGTGTTGGAACCTCCGCCAATAGATACATTTTGTCCGCCTCTGCTTTGCATCATACTGTCCATGCGCTTTCGCATTTGTGCCTGGTCTTCGTCAGTAGCATAAAAGCCCGATTTTCGGCCCATCATTTCCATAATGGTTGTTGTTATTTTTTTAGAATTGTCCCTGATTAAAGTTGTACGTCCCATTTCACTTTCCGAAAAGGTCTTGGTAAGATCATTTTTTAACCAGGTAGTAGTTTTTGTTTCACCATCGCCACCAAAGCGCATAACACGTACCTCTGCACCATCTGCTGATGTGGTAGTGGCGTTTACCGGCGCATTTGCATCATCAGACTCTGGTGCAATTATGGTAGTTTTAGTAGTAATCATTGCCTGGGTTACAGTTTTTGGCTGTGCATAAACTGCAACAGAACCTGTTAAAAAGAAAAGGGTAATTATTTTTTTCATATTTGTTTTGTTTAAAATCAAATTTACGAATAGATTCGTAATAACAAAATCAAAATTATCGTTTGGGAAGATTTTAACAGGTAAAATATAGGGAACCTGACTTAACAACGCTCAAGAGCGTACCAGATTATTAAGAAGATGATAATTGTACTCAAGCAACCGCCACCTATTTTTTTTGCACCATATCCGGCTATTAATCCGCGTACTAATTTATTCATTTTTAATTTTTAATTGAGCTGATAAAATTTGTTTAAAACTAAGGGGCTTTGGGCAAGCAAGGCCATTAAATTCTTTTTAGTATAACAAATTGAGTGCCACTGTCAAACTGTGTATAACTTGGGAGTTTCGCTGTAAAAAATCAAAATTTTCTATTGGTGCATTCCATTATATTTGCCGTCTGACTTAAAATACAGATATAACCGTGCGTTTAAAGAGTTTAGAAATCAAGGGATTTAAGAGTTTTGCCGATAAAACCATACTTAATTTTGATGAAGGTATCACCGGAGTTATTGGCCCCAATGGCTGTGGAAAAAGCAATATTGTGGATAGCATCCGCTGGGTGATAGGCGAACATAAAATAAGCAACCTGCGTAGCGAAAACCTGGAAAGCCTGGTGTTTAATGGCAGCAAAACCCGCAGTGCCAGTGGTATTGCCGAAGTTAGCCTTACGTTTGATAATACAAAGAACCTGCTTCCAACCGAATTCAGCACAGTTACCGTAACCCGTAAATATTATAAAAGCGGGGAGAGCGAATACAGGCTTAATGATGTTGCCTGTCGCCTCAAGGATATTCACAACCTTTTCATGGATACCGGTATCAGCAACGACAGCTATGCCATTATTGAGCTGGGCATGGTTGATGATATCATTAAGGATAAGGAATTCAGCCGCCGTAAAATGCTGGAACAGGCTGCGGGTATCTCTATTTACAAAACGAGGAAAAAAGAAGCCAAACTTAAGCTGGACGCTGCCGAGCAGGATCTTGCCCGTATAGAAGATCTTTTATTTGAAATTAACAACCAGCTTAAGAGCCTGGAGAGCCAGGCAAAAAAAGCAGAGAAATACTTCGAAATAAAAACTGAATACAAAGAAGTTAGTATTGAATTGGCTAAAGCTGCGCTTGAAGGTTTTAATGTTACTTATCATGATCTGAATGAGAAGCAGAAGGCCGAAGTAGATAAACGTATTGAACTGGAAGTAGCTATTGCAAAAGAAGAAGCATTGCTTGAGCAGGAAAAACTTGATCTGATAGCCAAAGAAAAAGCCCTGCAAACCATGCAGCATGCATTTAATGAAATGCTTGACTCGGTGCGTAGTAAAGAAAATGA
>JAOAUI010000272.1 GCA_030157685.1 Ferruginibacter sp.
AAAATAAATTTATCCGACTTGGTTTTATTTACACCGATATAATTGGTAGGGTCTTTTTCTTCGTACACTGTTTTATCTGTTGCTGCATCGGTACCCAGTTTATGCCTTTTAATTTTTTCAGATAAAAGTGTTACTGCATTTTTTGAAGTATAAAACAAAGTAAGGTTATCATTTGCCCAAACCGGGTCGCCTTCTGTATTGGGTATTTTGTCTTTGTAAATTTCACCGGTCTCCAGGTTTTTTATGTAGATATCGTACTGACGCCTGCTTAGCATATCAATACCATAAGCCATTAGTTTATTATCCATGCTTACAGCAAAACCTGTGGCAGAAAAATAATTATGCCCTTCTGCCATGGCATTTACATCCAGCAAAACTTCTTCTGCCGCCTGCAGACTTCCTTTTTTACGGCAGTACACAAAATAATCTTTGCCTTCCACCACACGGCTGTAATAAAAATATCCATTCTTAAATGTGGGTACACTTTCATCTTTTTCTTTAATCCTCGCCTTCATTTCGTTGTATAAATTTTCCTGCAGGATTTTTGTACCGCTCATCATGGTGTCATAATAGGCGTTCTCTGCTTTCAGGTAATCAACCACTTTGGTACTGTCGGGCCCTTTTTTAAAATAGTCATTCATCCAGTAATAATTATCAATACGGGTATCGCCATGTGCAATTAATTCCTTTGCTTTCTTTTCGGCAACAGGGGGTGCAACACTATCGGCCCATTTGTAGGCAGTTTTTGTCATTTCTGAATCTTTATTATTACATGATGAAATTACCAACGCAGCAATGATAATTGCCGGCATGAGCTTGTTTTGCATAAATTTTATTTTGGTGATGATTAATTTTTTCTTGCCAACACAATTGTATTCTTAAACTGCTTTTTCTTTCCAGCTAAATTAAATACTTCGCTAAACATAATATAAATACCAACTGGAAGTTTCTGAAATTTTTCTCCCAGCCCATCCCACCGAAAGTTACCTTTTATTCCGCACAATGCATTGCGTTGCAGGTAACGAACCGTTCTGCCGTTTGCATCAAAAATAGTGATATTGGCTACATAGCCCGGCGATGGAAAATTGTAATCAATGGTTGCAAAATCATCCAGTCCGTCATTATCCGGCGACACAATTTCGGGTGTAACGGTTATTTCACCCTGCACCTGTAAATCAAGCCGGTACTGCGAATTTTTATAGGTTGGTGTGCCGTAGCCAACACTGGTTGCTGCGCTATGCCAGTTTGATTCCTGCTGTGTTGGCACATTGTAATCAATTCTTTCCAGCGCCACCCCTTCCCTGTTATCAATCAGTTTAAAATGCCATTTTTCATCATACTTCAATTCGTCGGTAATATTTCCCTGCGCATTTAAAATAATTACATCGCCTTCATCATCATTAAACGATGGCATGGATGCAACTGTTACAAATGCATCCATATTTTGTGTGATGAAATCCCGTTTAACAATAGCCGGATCTTCAGTTATCACCATAAAATCCTGCGGGAACAGTAAATAATTATCAGTACTCAGTTGCTTTATATTACTGATAACACCGGCTGTACTTCTATTGGCAATATATGTTTGTTTCAGGTCGATGATCTTATTGCTCCGGTTATAAATCTCTACATAATCTGTTCCATTTGATTTTGGGTTGAACAAAATTTCATTGATTACAATAGCAAGGCTATCGGCAATTTCACTTAACCCAAGTCTTGCAGTATTTTTTGTACCGATAAGATTTCCTTTACAATCTGTTACAATCGATACGGTAATGGTATACACTTTATTGCGGCTAAGTGGCGCATTCAACCTTAGATTTACTTTATCAAAAGTTGGTGCAATGGTAATAGCCGATTGTGGCAATCCAATACCATCACTGATGCTGTAATTGTCTGCTGTAGCAGCTTTTAAACTATCCAAAGGCTCATCAAAAACCAGGCTGATGTTTACACTATCTGTTGCATACGCCCGTAACAATTGCGGTGCTGCTGCATCTGCATTAAGGGCATCCACCCCATTTTTCTTTCCCGGTGTTCCTCCTTTTATATCTGTACCTGCTTTCCAGTTTGTAAATCCGCTGCAGGGATTTTTAGTATCTATCATTTCCAATGTCCAGCCGCCGTCCTTTTTTAATTCATTCTGGTACCAGGCATCTGTGTAACTCACTGCATGTATAATTCTGTTTTGCGGGCTTCGTAAATAAATAACATCGCCGGTATTATCCAGCGATGGAAAGCTGGTAACGGAAATGGTTGGCCCATAAACACTCATGGCTGCCACCGCACTGGCCGTGCAAACAATTACAAAACTATCGGGCAGTAAATTATATGATGGCATGGTGCCGCTTTGGCCGGTGGCATCGCCAATGCGCCAGCCCAGTAAATTAAATGCGGTGGAAGATGTGTTCCGTAATTCTATCCACTCATTGTTGGGTAAAGCAACCTGTGGCGTGGGATCGGCCATCAGTTCGTCAATTACAATATCATAGCGGTTTGCAACCTGTGCATGGGCAATAAAACCGCTTAGCATAAAAAAGACAAGTGTGCTGTATTTTTTAAACATAGGGGTACCATTTATTATTATAAATATAAATAATTTGGCTGGAATACCAGTTTGTAATTACTTTTGTACCCAGCATGCAAACAATAAAATTTATAAAACAGTCAAAGAAACCATTTTTAATAAAGAGGGTTTGATGTTTTATTTTTAAAATAAGTACAGGCCTTCCTAAAACGGGAAGGCTTTTTTTTAGCTCACCCCTTCCCTCTCCAACAGGAGAGGGTGAGGCGAAGATCGAAACGAATGGGGCTTATAATTATTTAATAACTTTAAAAGCAAAAAATGAAAGTTGCAGTAGTAGGCGCCACCGGATTGGTAGGCACAAAAATGTTACAGGTACTGGCCGAAAGGAATTTTCCCGTAGATGAACTGATACCGGTTGCTTCGGAAAGAAGCATTGGAAAAGAAATAACCTTTAAAAATAAACAGTACAAAATTGTAAGTGCTGCAGATGCCATTGCTGCCAAACCAGATGTAGCTATTTTTTCTGCAGGTGGTAGCACTTCTCTGGAGCTGGCCCCACAATTTGCAGCAGCCGGCATTACAGTGATAGACAATTCAAGTGCATGGCGCATGGACCCAACCAAAAAACTGGTAGTGCCCGAAGTAAATGCCGGTGTATTGACAAAGGAAGACAAGATCATTGCAAACCCCAACTGCTCTACCATACAAATGGTGGTGGTTTTAAAACCCCTGCACGATAAATACAAAATTAAAAGAGTGGTGGTTAGTACTTACCAGAGTGTTACGGGCACCGGCGTAAAAGCAGTAACACAATTAATGAACGAGCGTAAAGGTATTGAAGGCGAAATGGCGTACAAATATCCCATTGATTTAAATGCCATACCGCATATTGATGTGTTTTTGGAAAATGGTTATACCAAGGAAGAAATGAAAATGGTTTTAGAAACCAATAAAATAATTGGTGATGATAACATAAAAGTTACCGCCACCTGCGTACGCATACCAACCATGGGCGGCCACAGCGAAAGCGTGAATATTGAATTTGAAAAT
>JAOAUI010000273.1 GCA_030157685.1 Ferruginibacter sp.
AAAGCATTACAATGATAGCCAGTCCCACACTTACTTCGGCCGCTGCCACCACCATAATAAAAAATACAAAGATCTGTGCATCGCTTACCACGTTAGGGTTAGACTGTACAATAGCTGATGCTGCATGCATTTTTGAAAATGCCACCAGCAATAAATTCACTGAGTTCAGCATCAGTTCAATGCACATAAAAATTATGATGGAGTTGCGGCGGGTAAGAACCCCCACGATTCCGGTGCAGAACAACGCTACTGCCAAACCTATGTACCATTTAATTTCCATACTTATCCCACTAATTATTCGAATTACACTAATTACACGAATTATTTAATCTATATACATCAATCCGTGTTATTCGTTCAATTCGTGTTATAAAATTTATCTTTCTTTTTTACCGATTACCACCGCTCCTATCATTGCACTTAAAAACAACACTGAGCTGATCTCAAATGGCAGCACATAATCTTTAAACAAAACCATACCCAGGTTTTTGATGAGACCGTTGTTGCCACCGCCCATCTGAACCAGATTGGATGCCTGTGCAGATTCTGATATAGCCGCAATTAAAACCAGGAACAAACAACCACCCGATATCAATCCGGCAAACTGCAGCATCCGGTGCTTTTTGGGTTCCGATTCTGCATTTAAATTCATCAGCATTACCACAAATAAAAACAATACCATGATGGCGCCTGCATACACAATAATATTCACGATGGCTAAAAACTGGGCATTTAATAAAATATAATGGCCCGAAATGGCAAAGAATACAACAATAAGATATAGTATGCTGTGTACCGGGCTTTTACTGGCAACAACCATTACAGCACTGAACAAAGCCAAAACTGATAAACCCCAAAATAATATTTCTGTGATGCTCATATTCTTTAATTAACCGTTTCTTTTTTTACCCTGTTGCCCAATGCTTTTTTATAAGCATCCGGCTCTTCTATCGGGTGCGGTATCAATAATTCTTCTTTTTTATAAATGAATTGTTTGCGTTGGTAATCGGCCGGCGCAAAAGTTTCACTTAAATAAATTGCATCTTTGGGACAGGCTTCTTCACACAAACCACAAAAAATGCAACGCAGCATATTGATCTCGTATTTGGCTGCATATTTTTCTTCCCTATATAAATTTTCTTCACCGGTTTGTCTTTCTGCAGCTTCCATGGTAATGGCTTCTGCCGGACAGGCAACCGCACACAAACCGCAGGCAGTGCAATTCTCACGCCCTTCTTCGTCCCTGTTTAAAATATGAAGGCCACGAAAAACAGGACTGAATGGCCTTGTTTTTTCAGGATAATTGATGGTTGGTCTCTTTTTAAAAATATGGCTGAAAGTTATTAGCATACCCTTAAAAATGGCGACTAAATAAAGCCGCTCCAGGAAATTCATTTTCCGGCGATCAACCTGTTTTAATCTGTTTGTTAATGCTTGCATATATTCCAGTTAACTACCGATTTATTTTTTTTATCAACCCGCCTTCAACATCCGCCAACTGGCGGAGACAGTTTTTATAGTTTCAATTTTAAAAATGCCAGTTATTCTCTTTTAATAAAATGATGGCGCCTGTTACCAGCATATTAAATAATGATATCGGAATCAATATCTTCCAGCCCAGGTTCATTAACTGATCATACCTGAATCTTGGAATGGTCCACCGTACCCACATAAAGAAGAAAATAAAACAAACCACTTTAGCCATTAAAGCCAATACCCCAAATAATGCTATCCAGTTTTGATCGTAATTGGCTTCATTCACAAATGGAATATCATATCCGCCAAAAAACAAGGTAGACATAATTACACTGCTGATGAACATATTAATGTACTCAGAAAAAAGGTAGAAGCCTAATTTCATAGATGAATACTCTGTATGATAGCCGCCAATCAACTCACTCTCAGCTTCGGCCAGATCGAAAGGAGCCCGGTTACACTCTGCAAAAGCACAAATTAAAAATAACAGAAAGCCCACTGGCTGATATACAATATTCCAATATCCGGCCTGTTGCTGCAGTACCATTTCCTTAAGGCTCAATGTACCGGTTACCATCAGCAGAGCAATAATGCTTATCCCCATGGCCAGTTCGTAACTGATTATTTGCGATGCCGCCCTTAAGCCACCCATCAAAGAAAATTTATTATTACTTGCCCAGCTGCCGATCATGATTCCATAAACACCCATACTCACCACCGCAAACACATAAAGTATTCCAACATTCACATCGGCAATCTGTAAAGAAATATCTCTGTTAAACAAATGCACTTTATCTCCCCAGGGAACTATGGCACTCGTCATAATAGCAGTAAGCATAGCCAGTGAAGGGCCAAGAATAAATAAAAATTTAGAAGAAAAATCGGGAATGATCTCTTCTTTAAAAAACAGTTTCAATCCATCGGCAAGGGGTTGTAAAATTCCAAAAGGCCCGGCACGGTTAGGTCCACGCCTGTCCTGCAAAATGGCAGCAATTTTTCTTTCGCCATAAGTTGCATACATGGCAATAACGAGTGAAGCCATTACAACTATGACGATCAAAACCAGTTTCTCAATAATTAATGCCAGCATATTCCTTTTTTAAAATAATTCTTACTCTTTTGGTAAACCCCATTGCGTTGATTCTCCTTCACCTTTTACAAACTCACCAGACTTCGCAAAATCATCCATGTGCGATGGCCTGTCAATTTCACTTAAGTGTATGTTGGGGTTATTTACTCCGCTCACATTATGTATGTTCATTAATAATTTAGGATCTCGGCCATTCAATACTTTTTTTATAGTATCATTCGGCATTTCAAGCCCTGCATATTTATTTGCACCAATAACTGAATGACGGCTGATAGTTGATAATCCTTCCACTGTCCAATCGCTTGTTTTCTTTTTATCAAAACGGCAGGTATTGCATATCCAGCCTGGCTTTCCGTCGTAACTTTGTACTTCGCCCCACTCGTCTTTACGGGCTGTAACTCTAAAAACTTCATCACCACGTAACCACAAGGTTGCTTTACCGCAGCATTTTGGATTTTCGCAATTGCGATGGGCATCTACCGGCTTCGTAAACCAAACCCTGTTTTTAAACCGGAAAGTTTTATCGGTTAAAGCGCCAACCGGGCAAACATCTATCATGTTGCCGCTGAAATCATTTTCAATGGCTTTGGAAATATAGGTTGATATTTCTGCATGATCGCCACGGTCTAAAATACCATGCACTCTTTTATCGGTGATCTGATCAGCCACATAAGTACAACGATAACAAAGAATACATCTTGTCATGTGTAACTGAATGTATGGACCAATATCTTCTTTCTCGAAAGTTCTTCTTTTAAATTCGTAACGTGTTCCTGCTTTTCCATGATCATAACCCAGGTCCTGCAAATGACATTCACCGGCCTGGTCGCAGATGGGGCAATCCAGCGGATGATTGATCAGTAAAAATTCCACCACACCATTTCTTGCATCCGTTACTTTTTCGCTGGTGATATTTTTCACCACCATTCCATCCATTACTGTGGTACGGCAACTGGCCATTAATTTAGGCATGGGCCTTGGGTCGGCTGTTGAGCCTGCAGCCACTTCTAC
>JAOAUI010000274.1 GCA_030157685.1 Ferruginibacter sp.
CATCCACGTAATCTTTTTCATCTTTATAATTCTTTACATAGCGGCCGCTGAATTCACCAACGCCATCTGTAAATTTTCCCTGCTTATCAACCAGGGTTAAAATACCGAGGTTGTTTTTTTGTCCTGCTTTAAAATCATCTGCACCAAAGGCTGGAGCGGTGTGTACAATGCCGGTACCATCTTCGGTGGTAACAAAATCGCCGATGATAACACGAAATGGTTGTGCACCGGGCGTTATTTCCTGTATTTTTTCTAAAGTATTTGCATCTGAAGGGAGGAGTTGCTCGTATTCAATTCCTTCTAAATCTTTGCCTTTAAATTCTGCAATAATTTTCCATGGAAGCAATTTTACTTCTGCCGAATAATTTTCAAAACCACCATTTTCTCCTTCGGCTTTAAAATATTTACTCACCAATGCTTTGGCAAGAATTACATTATTTGGAAGATGAGTATATGGATTAAATGTTTGTACCAAAACATAATCAATGTTTGGCCCAACAGTTAATCCTAAATTCGAAGGCAAGGTCCATGGAGTTGTCGTCCACGCCATAATAAAAGCCTCCCTGCCCTCCAAAGGAGGGTGTTCAGACCCTGCAATTGCAGAGAAGATTTTAGAAATAGCAGGATGCTCTTTAGCCCCTCCTTTGGAGGTTCCCGCAAGGGAAGGAACGGAGTTCGAGGGGAGGCGGAACATCGCCACCGCACTCGTATCCTTCACATCCTTATACGTTCCCGGCTGATTTAATTCGTGGCTGCTTAAACCCGTGCCAGCTGCAGGAGAGTAAGGCTGAATGCTTACACTCTCATACAGGTATCCTTTCTTATACAACTCACTCAGGCACCACCACAATGTTTCTACATAATTATTTTCAAAAGTTACGTATGGGTTATTCAAGTCAACCCAGTAACCCATTTTTTGGGTGATGTCGTCCCACTTATCTTTAAAGCGCATCACCACTTCACGGCATTTTTTGTTGTAATCTTCTACCGATATTTTTACGCCGATATCTTCCTTGGTTATGCCCAGCTCTTTTTCAACACCCAGTTCAATAGGCAGCCCATGCGTATCCCAGCCGCCTTTGCGCTTTACCTGGAAACCCTGCATGGTTTTGTAGCGGCAAACCAAATCTTTTAATGTTCTCGAAATTACATGGTGAATACCGGGCATACCATTGGCGCTTGGCGGCCCCTCGTAAAATACAAAAGGAGGAAAGCCTTCACGCAGGCTCACACTTTTTTCGAAAGTGTTTTCATTTTTCCATTTGGCCAGTATCTCTTCGCTGATGGAAGGAAGGTTTAGTTGCTGATATTCGGTGTATTTGCCACTCATATTAATTGTAATGCGCTTTTTCCGGTAATAGGGCTGTTAAATAAGTGTGCAAAGGTAATAAAATAGCAGGGTTCAGTAATAGCCCGTTTTTCAATTATTTGAAAGTGCAAATACGGAAGCAGCCTGGTAATTATACGTTAATTAAATATGCCTGCTGCGTGAAAACCGCATGGGTAAAAGATCAGGGGTTGAGTTATCCACAATTTTAAGCTTTTGGCACAAAAATGGCAACATAGTTTTTCGAAAATAAGACAGTTAGTTTCTAAAAATATATAATGAAGAATTTTGCTGGTTTAGGGTTTTATTAGGGTAAAAGACGGGGGTATTCTTATTCCCGTCTTACTTTTCAACTGCCGGCTTAAAAAATTACAGTTTCGCTTTAGCATCCAATAGAGCAAATAGCAATATCAAAGAAAAAAACCTCAGAGAACAACACAAACAAAAAGGCATCCATTAGAAGTGGATGTTTTTTTTACCTGCATAAAACAAAAAAGCTGCTCCTTTTAGGAGCAGCTTTTTTCGTTTCAGAGAGAAATAATTATTGAATTAAACTGTATTTAAAAACAGGTTTACCTCTTGTTCCACCATCAGTACCAATACCCATGCTCAGGCATTTCAGTTTGTAGTAATTGCCGGTTGCATCTTTAATAACATAAAACCTGTCCTGCCGGGCGCCGGTTGCAGGTTGTGTACTGCGCCAGCTGCTGCCAATGGCCCAGCGGGCAGATGAAAATGTGGTATTGCTTACACTGTCTTTATTAAAATTGGTAAATGCTGCAGTAGCAGTTGCTGCACTGGCATATATTTTAGTGCCCACAGTAACACCGGCCAGGTAATTTACCGCAATCAGGTCGCTGAAATTATAGGGCACGGGGCCTGCACCAAAATTTGATTCAAACACTGAGTAGCTCCAAACCAGGTCCCACTGTGTTTTTTCCGGTTGTGCATCCACAATGCCGTTTTCGAAAGAAATGGTCTTGAAATTATACGACGCATCTTTTGCAACGTTGATAATTTTAAAACTGGTTTCCTGTATGCCTGCATATTGCAAAGTGTAACCACCTGCCACATTGCGTAATACCCTTAATTTAACCCACGGCCTGGCAGCAATACCACCACCCGTGCCACGGTTTAAAATGATCACTTTATTATCAGCATCTACAGCAGATACAGCAGGGATAACAGTTTTGGTAAGATCGCCGGCTATGTTATCAAAATAGGCCAGGTCGGGGGGCAATGGATTAAACTGGCTGGTGCTTAAAGTTAAACCAACGGTATCTGCAGCTGTTACATCTGCCAGACTGTTTGCTGCAAGTACTTTAGCGCCGGCAACAGCAAAGTTGTTCAATACCACCCTGAAATCGGAGCCGCAATAAAATCCAAGATCCCAGGCAGAGCGCAAAATAGCTGTTTGCTTGGCGGCCGACAGATCGAGATAAACCGAATTGCCTGCAACACTTCCTGCTTCTGTTGCAGCAATGCCGTTTAGGGTTACTTCGGCACCGGTAGAAGTAGGCGCAATTAAAATGGGGTCTGTATCTTTTTTACAACTGCTGAAAACGAGGATTGCTAAAGCAGGTAAAATTATTTTTTGAAAACGTATCATGATTGAATCTTTTTTATGTTAGGGATGATTTTATTTTTTATTCCACTGAAAATTTAAACCCACAAAATAAGAGCGGCCTACACCAATGGCAACATTGTAACCGGCATTGTGTACGCTGGTTGATACCGCAGCATTGTTGTTTACATTGGTAACATCAAAAATGTTCTTTACACCGGCATTTACCGACAGGTATTTATTGATTTTTGTAGTACCTGTAAAATCGGCCAGGCTGTAAGCATCTGTTTCGGCAATCAGCAATGCCGGCTGATTGGCAGCATTTTTACCGGTAACCAGCTGTGGTTTTTTACCACTGTATTTATAAAACAGGTTTAACCTGGTTTTAATAATATTTACATTGTAACTGATGGAGGCATTCACTTCGGGGCTCCATAAAAAATCTTTATCGGTTTCATTTGTATAATCTTTTTCATCGTACAGCTTGCGGAAGATACCTACGTAAGAGAAGCCCAGTGAGCTTTCCAGGTTTTTGAACGAATATTTATTTTCTATGGTTCCGCCAACAGTTTTAGCTTTGTTTACATTGTAATAAGTGTATTGGTTAGATGTGGGAGAAGACAATGCAAAATCAATCTGGTTATTGAACGCATTGTAAAAACCGGATAATG
>JAOAUI010000275.1 GCA_030157685.1 Ferruginibacter sp.
AATTAAAAATCTTAATTTATCACCCAGGTCTCATTCCCCTTCAATAATTTATCCAGATCACCTTTTCCTTTTTTAGCAATCACTTCATCTATCTGCATGGTCATACTGTCTTCGTAGCAAGCTCTTTCTGTTTCGTAGAAAACGCCAAACGGACGTGGGAGATGTCCTTCCAGTTTAGGATCATCAAACATGCGTATCAATATCTGTGCTTTGTAAAAATCTCTTTCATCATGCACCCAGAGATCATCGGTTGATGCACCTTCGGCCAGGTCAACGATCACCGGTTTAAATCCATCTAACTTAATACCTTTGTTATTGGTGGCACCAAAAACCAATGGTTTGCCCTGCTCTAAAAACAACACTTCATCCGGTTTGGTTTTCTTTTCGGTAAATATTTCAAAAGCCCCATCGTTAAAGATGTTACAGTTCTGGTATATTTCCAGGAAAGATGCACCCTTATGGAGTTGCGAGCGCAGCAACATTGCCTGCAGGTGTTTGGGGTCTCTGTCCATGGTACGGGCAATAAAACTTGCCTCGGCACCCATGGCCAAAGCCAGTGGATTAAACGGATGATCAATACTGCCGAAAGGAGAACTTTTGGTTACTTTATGTTCTTCAGATGTTGGGGAATACTGTCCTTTGGTTAAACCATATATCTGGTTATTGAACAGCATAATATTTACATCAAAATTGCGGCGTAATAAATGAATGGTATGATTACCACCAATGCTCAATCCGTCGCCATCGCCGGTAACTATCCACACACTCAGCTCGGGACGGGCGGCTTTTAAACCGCTGGCTACTGCTGTTGCACGGCCATGAATACTGTGCATACCGTATGTATTCATATAATACGGAAAGCGGCTGCTACAGCCGATACCCGATACAATTACAATATTTTCTCTGGGGATACCCAGTGTGGGCATGATCTTTTGTACCTGTGCCAGGATGGAATAATCTCCGCATCCGGGACACCAGCGAACTTCCTGGTCGGTTACAAAATCTTTGGCGGTAAGGGGTGGTAAGCTCGTTATTGTATCACTCATAGTTTAAAATATTGAGGGCTAAAGTTACAGAAAATAAATACTCGGTAATCACTGATATTAATCATTCCTCTAACCAATATCGAACAGAGAAAAACAATATTGAACAAAGAAGTAGTGCAAGGGCAATCTGCGTATTCTTCAGCAGAGTGCCGTACTTATATTCAAAATTCAACATTCCTTGTTCCTTATTCGATATTTACTAATTCTTCCCAATATTCTGCCGCCCGTCTGGTATGCGGTATCACAATTGTTCCGCCAACAATATTTGCCACGGCAAAAACTTCATACATCTGTTCAGTGGTTATGCCCAGTTCATGGGATTTGCCTAAGTGGTATTTTATACAATCATCGCAGCGCAAAACCATCGATGCTACAAGCCCCAACAGTTCCTTGGTCTTTACATCCAGTGCACCTTCGGCATAGGTGTTGGTATCCAGGTTCCATAATCTTTTTATAACCAGGTTTTCTTTACTTAAAATAACCTCGTTCATTTTTGTGCGGTAGTCGTTAAATTCTTTTACTAAACTGCTCATATGTTATTGATTTTATGAAACACAAAGTTATGGCCCACTTGTATTTATTGATGAAACTGATTTAAATTGGAACCACTTTACTTAACTACATGAAGGAATTCTTCAAAAAATATAAAAAGGAAGCTGCCTTAATTACCGGGCTGGTATTGTGCCTGTTCTTCTTTTTTGTAAATCCCCTTGGGCTGGAGTATAAAGCAAAACTGGTTTTATCTATTGCTGCCCTAATGATAAGCTGGTGGGTACTGGATGCCATGCCCCTGGCTGTGGTGGCGTTGGTGCCAATCGTTTTATTTCCTTTACTAAATATCAGTTCATTAAAAGAAGTAACAAAGTCTTATTCAGACAGTATCATCTTTCTTTTCATGGGTGGTTTCTTTATTGGTATTGCCATTGAAAAATGGAACCTGCACAAACGCATTGCACTGGGCATTATTAATATTACCGGCACCAACGGTAACCGCATCATTTTAGGATTTATTATTGCCACCGGCTTTTTAAGCATGTGGCTAAGCAATACTGCCACCACCATGATGATGTTCCCCATTGCCATGTCGGTTATTCATGTAATTGCATCACACAATAAAGAAAGTACCGGTATTAAAAATTTCTCGCTGGTACTCATGCTAAGCATTGCCTATGCATCAAACTTTGCGCTGGGTACCATTATTGGCACACCGCCCAATGTGGCTTATGTAAATTATATACACGAAAAATTCAACTATACCATTGGCTTTACCGACTGGATGATTGTGTTTACACCATTAACCATTGTGCTGCTTTTTATGTTGTATTGGGTAATGGTGCGTTTTCTTTTTCCCAATAAAATAAAACACAGTGTTGAAGGAAAGAGTTATATCAAAACCGAATTAAAAGCTTTGGGCAAATTATCTGCACCCGAAAAAAGAGTATTGCTTGTTTTTATCTGTACTGTTCTTTTATGGATCTTCAAGGACCTTATCAACATGGTACAAAAAATTGTTGTACTGGATGATACCATTATTGCCATGATTGGCGCCATTACTTTATTTATCATACCATCCGGTAATAAAAAAACTGCAAGAGAAGAGCGCCTGCTCGACTGGCCCGATACCGGCAAAATGGCCTGGGGCATCTTACTCTTATTTGGCGGCGGCATTGCACTGGCAAAGGCTTTGGAAGATGTAAAACTGATGGATCAGCTCGGAACTTATATAGCATCTTATGCAACAGATAATATTTTCCTGATGATCCTCATTGTTACCACCATCTCTGTTTTTTTAAGCGAAGTGATGAGCAATGTGGCGCAGGTTATTGTAATGGCCCCGGTTATTTCATCTGTTGCAGTTGCCCTGCATATGGACCCGCTTATATTAGGCATACCCATGACGCTGGGTGCCAGTTGCGCCAGTATGTTACCTATGGGTACACCGCCCAATGCCATTGTTTTTGCCAGCGGCCATATTAAAATGAAAGACATGCTTAAAGCAGGATTTGTGCTCAACATCATCTGCATTATTTTAATTACGCTGTTCTGCTGGCTGCTGCAACCGATGATCATGCGGTTGATGTAAATACCTTGTGTCCTTTGTGCTATATTCCTTTGTGTTCTTTGTGGTAAAACTTAACCACAAAGAACACAAAGATGATCACAAGGAGCACAAAGATGTTTCTGCACAAAGTCTTGCTTTCTTTGTAATTTCAGATACTTTAATACCAACAGTTATGAGATCATTCCATTTGAAAAAGGTTTTTATTGCAGCCATTTTATTGCTATCCTTCAATTCTTTTGCACAAGATTTTGATGCAAAATATTATAATGCCATGCAGTGGCGATGCATTGGTCCACACCGCGGCGGACGAACTGTTGGTGCAGTGGGTGTTCCATCTCAACCCAATGTGTTTTACATTGGTGTAAACAATGGTGGTGTGTGGAAGACAACCGATTTTGGCCGCACCTGGAAACCCATTTTTGATGACCAGCCCACCGGCAGTATTG
>JAOAUI010000276.1 GCA_030157685.1 Ferruginibacter sp.
TTGACAAATTTCCTGAGGATGGAAATTTGATATACAGGTTAGGGACATTATTATATAGCCGTGCCTTTTTAAACTCCAGGGTACCGTATTTTGATACGATCGTTCGATTTCCATTATTGAATAAAGAACTGTTCATTGATTTTGACGTTTATTATAAACTTAGTTCTGTGGATTCATTAACCTTATACGACAAATCTGAAACCGGTTCATTGGATAAAATCAAACTTGAATTATTAACAAGAGTAACCTCGTCAACATATATTATTCCTGGCACAAAAGATACTGTTCTAACTGCCGGTCCGATATATATGCCCCGAAAAGACGGTATCACTTATTTAAAAAGAGCTGCAGAACTTATACCCGAAAAGGAAGCCCTGGCAGATATCAATTTTAAAATTGCCCATATTTATCTGGTAGCAGGATCAAAAAAACAGTCTTATCCCTATTTTGAAAAATCGTTGGTGTTTGACCCCGCTAATGCAAATACAAGATTGCTGTTAATTGACATTTATGCTGCATTGTATAAAAACAGGGCAGCATTTAGCCAGCTTAATTATCTGTACGACAGCGGCCAGATCAATTTTGAAAAAAGGATGTTGCTGGCAAAATTTGATATCCATGCCGGCAACTTTGATAAAGCAAATGAACTGCTCAATAAAGCTGAGTTTATATATCCCTATGTATTACCGGTAATTGACAATTTAAGAGGCCTTTCATACATGATAGCCAATAAACCCGAAGATGCGATCGCTGCTTATAAAAAAAGTATAAATA
Source organism: Ferruginibacter sp. (assembly GCA_030157685.1). Classification (GTDB taxonomy): domain Bacteria; phylum Bacteroidota; class Bacteroidia; order Chitinophagales; family Chitinophagaceae; genus Ferruginibacter. Next base: position 775 of record JAOAUI010000276.1, read on the forward strand.
CACAAAAAGCAGACCCCTGGTTTAATAATTATTCTTTGGCCAGGTTATTTGCCAGTATGGGCAATACAAATGAAGCCTGGAAGTATTTGCAGACTGCCATCAATTTTGGGTTTAACTATTCCTACGTATTACAGAATGATAATTATATGGAGAGCTTACGCAAAACAACAAAGTGGCAAACGATGATCAGTGGTATCTCCATGAAAACATATAAAAAGAACAAACCTGTTAATTAAATGATTAAACTGCTGAGCCTTTTTATTGTGGTCATTTTTTGCAGCAACCTAATTTTTGCCCAGCCTGCCAGCAACGGCAAAACCTATGCTATCATCATTGGTATTGCCCAATACCAAGACCCCGATATTCGCCAGCTGCAGTTTGCCAACCGCGATGCTGCTGCCTTTGCAGATTACCTCATGTCGGCTTCCGGTGGTTCGGTTCCCAAACAACAGATCAGGTTCCTGACCGACTCTGCTGCCACTATTGGTGAAGTAGACAAAGCTTTACGCTGGGTTTTGAATAATTGCAAAGAAAATGACCGTGTTTATTTTTACTTCAGCGGCCATGGCGAAATGGAAAATTTCACTATGAGCAAAAATGGATACCTCATCTGTTACAATACACCTTCAGTTGCATTTGTAAATATGGGCCTTAGCATCGATTACCTGAATGATGTGGTAAATACCTTATCGGTACGATCCAAAGCCAAAGTGATCGTGATCACTGATGCCTGCCACTCGGGTACGGTAACCGGCAGCAGATTCAAAGGCAATTTTTTTGTGGGTGAACAACTGATGCTGAAAAAACAGAACGAGATCAGGATGGCATCCAGCAAACCCGACCAGTTGTCTAACGAAAAACCCGACTGGGGTGGGGGCAGGGGCGTGTTTTCGTATTACCTGTTAAATGGACTTCAGGGCGGACTGGCCGATAATGACAATGATAAGATGGTAAGTGTTGGCGAATTGAAGAATTACCTGGAAAACAAAATGGCCAATGACCCGGTTCTGAAAAATGATGGTGATATACAAACACCGGTCATTAATGGCGATGCCGGTTTTAAAATGGCTAAAGTGGTAGAGGCAGAAGCGGTAAAAGTAAAGGAACAGGTAAAGACTGATTCTGTAAACATCATGATGGTGATGAGTGCCATGTCACCGGTAAATGAAGATGAAAATTCAGAACCCGATACTTATTTTTTCAGCCTGCTTAAAAAACAACACCTGGAAGGTTTAACAGATAGCCTTAATTTGAATTTGCTTCCTGCTGATAAAGTTGCCTTTGCATTGATAAATCAGCTTAAAAAAAGCGCCTTATCAGAAATTGGTCAGCGCAAATTAACAGAACTGGTAACAGGCTTAAGGAATGATAAGGAGATGCTGAACCGTTTTAATTTAGACATTGCAAGCGCTTTTCTTGATATTGGGCAAAATGTAATTTCAAATTACATTAAGGGCGATGAAGCAGAAATGGAACGCCGCAGGTATTATAACAGCAAAAACAATGGCTACGATGTTTATACCAGGATGTTTGCTGTTGCTTTAAAACTATCGCAGGCAGATAAATATTACAGTACAAAGGCTGCAGTTTTTCTGCATTATTATACAGCGCTGGCACTTCGGCTAAAAATACCGCTTGTTGAAGATCAAAAACCCTTGATTGATTCGGCTTTGCAATCATTAAAAAAGGCCATGGCTTTGGAAGAAAACGCTCCTTATATTTACAATGAGCTTGGTAATATCTATCAATATAAAAAAGACCATGCCGAAGCAGAGAAAAATTTTATAAAAGCATCTCAATTTTCGCCGGGCTGGGCGCTGCCATATTCAAACTTAGGCAGTTTGTATACAGGCCTGGGTGCTTATGAAAAAGCAATTGCAGCCTGCAATACAGCCGATAGCTTAGAAAAATATCTACACCCGGTAAAAGTAGCAATGGGTTATATTAATGAAAAAAAGGGAAACCTGTTGGCTGCAGAAGAATATTATCACAATGCCATTGATATCAACTCCCGCCATTTTGCACCATTCGAAAGGTTGGGCTTTGTTTACATGAATACAACAGATTACGCCCGGGCCGATTCCTTTTTTTATGAAGCATCTCTACGGAAAAAAGGGTATCATTTTAAGGGAAATGAATGGGAGATAATTAGTGGTGGCAGGGATAAACAACAATTGAGCCCGATGTTTTGTGATTATGACACAACAAATATTAACCCAACTGATTTATTTACCTTTTTTATTTGGGGAGTGGATCAATACAAATATCTTAATTATGATAACGCAATCAGAATTTTAAAAAAAGTAATAGCGCTTGACAACAAAAATCCATTGGTTTTTCACTATATCGGGAAAATATTTTTCGATCAAAAAAAATGGGAAGAGGCAGAAGTGATGTTTAAACTGGCTAAAAAGTATCAACTTAATCTGGTTGATTTTAATAATTATGTTGACTCTGTTAAAAGATCTGAGAAATACACCTATGATAATTCCTGTGCTGTTGATTTTTTTATGATGAGCTATTACAAAAAAGTAGAAGACTATTTTTTTACCGGAACCTTGTATGAAGCCTGGAAGCATGTTGAAGAGGCAGAGATCAATTTTAAGGAGGCTGTTAAACTCGATTCCCTGAAACTGGGAGGTTATTTGAAATTATGGCAGTTATATGAAAAACAGGGGCGCTTTACAGAAGCTGAAGATGTGATAAAAGCATCCATCGTAGTGCAATCAGACTC
>JAOAUI010000277.1 GCA_030157685.1 Ferruginibacter sp.
CACCTGTTGTTGCATTGATAATTAAACCTGCTGTTGAACTGTAAGCACCACCTGCTGTTCCGGTTCTGGTAACTGTAGCAGTTCCCGCATTGGAACAATATGGTGAACCTGCATAAGATATCGTGGCGGCAGGTAATGGAGTAACTGTAATGGTTGGATTACCGGTGTTACCACTGCCAACACAGGAATTGGCATCAGTTACCGAAACAAGCGTATAGCTAGTTGTGCCAGAAGGTGTAACCGGAATATTGGTACCGCTTACATAATTATTTACCGTAAAATTTGTACTGCCATTTGTGTACACAACCGTGTAGGGAGAAACACCTCCGGTAATAGTGGTTGTTAAATTTGCAGTGCCTCCGGCGCAAATGGTTGAAGCGCCTGAAACTGCCAATACAGATGAAGTTGCACAACATGAAGACAAAGCAACATTTGACACAACCAGTATCTCGGCTGCTGATAAAGCCCGGTTATAGATCCTCAGTTCATCAATCTTACCTCCAAACGGATTATAGCGGGGTGGGGTAAAGCTGCCATAACACATGGCGCCGGCCTGCATATTAATAGGATAAGTGGGGGCAGTTGTACCTTCAGTTGCTGACAGCCTGAAGACCCCATCAATGTAAAGCGATATGGTGCCGTTATTTCTTACCGCCGTTGCATGGTGCCAGGTACCAATAGAAAAATTTGTTGCTGCAGCACTACCAACTGAATTGTTTTTATAATTGAATTGCAAATTCCAGGTTCCTGCTACGGTGGACCATAGCCAAACCCCCCAGCCGCCATAATTCAGGCAGTTATCAACCAGGCCGGATGTGCTGCTTCCGTTAAAATAAAAGCTGAATGCAACCGTAAAGTTATTGGTTCCGGTAAAGTCAAGATTTCCGTTATCAACAAAATCGATATACGAATTCAGATTTCCCTGGAACTGAACAGCTGCATTTGGGGCAGTGCAGGAGTTTGTTGTAAAACTGGTACTTACACCGGTGGCTGTTACATTAGCAGGGCCTGCATTGGTATAGTTTCCGCTAAAAGGCCAGTAGCCTACTAAGCCAACAGTGGTTTGGGCTGTGCCGCTAAGGGTGCAAAACAGCAAAATAGTGAGCAGTAAAGATCTGAACATGGTTTTAGGTTTAATAAAGCAGTAAACCTTGCGGTTTAAAACTTCTTAATTAATTAATAATAATACGGGGGGGAAACACTAAATTATAAAATCAATTTAAAAAAACAATTTTTTTTGCAACTTTTAGTGTATTCGCTACCGGGTATCATCTTCAAAGAACCAAATAAACAGCAGAATTTAACAGCGCTAAAAAACCTTTTCTAAATGGGTGAAAACACCCTGCACAAGGGCTATATTTTATTATATGTACAAATCTTTATTTAAGAATCTTTACTGCAGAATTTTTAGCCTGGATCAATGAAAGCTTTGCCCATAAACTATTTCAACCAAATCTGCATAGCGGTTATTTGTCTTTCTAACTGTTTTAAAGAAATAAGTTATGATGTGAAGCTGGATTGCGGCCAAACAATTATGTTAGTCCCCCGGGTTTTGTAGCTGTTCCGGTTTCCGGCAGACATGCCTCAAGTAGCTGGATGAATTTATTTTGCGTCTGTGGCTTATTTAAAAACCACTTTTTCAGTTGCATTCAATAGTGATCATTGTGTTGCTTCGTGCCTTTGTGTCTTTGTGGTTTATTTTTTGAACCACTAAGACACAAAGCACACAAAGTTCACTAAGGCTTTTTCTTACAACCCTCCAGAAAATCCCTTATCCCCAGCACGATCTTTTCTGCTATCTGCTGCTGAAAACCTTCGTCCAGTATTTTCATTTCATCTTCGGGGTTGCTGAGGAACAATGTTTCTACCAACGCATTGGGATATTCAATGGGGCTGTTGAGCATAAAATTAAAACTGCCGTTATTGCCCTGGTCGTTCAGGCCAAGCTCCAGCATGTGTTTATGAATGGCGTTGCTTAAATTTCTGAAGCCGATGTAGCGGTAAAAACTGCTGGTACCTTTTACCCGTATGGGGTCAACTGTAGAGTTCAGGTGAATACTTACCAGCAGATCGGGCACACTATCGCGGTAAAATAAAATGCGTTCTTTATTATCAACAAATTTTTCGGTGGTTCTTGTCATGATGACTTTTGCTCCTGCCTGCTCCAACAGTTTTTGCAGTTTTAATGAAACCGCCAGCGTAAGCATTTTTTCTGATGAGCCTGTAGGGCCACCGGCACCGGTGTTACTGCCGCCATGGCCTGCATCCACAGCAATGGTTAAATGCTGCAGGTCTAATTTTTCAGGCTGGCGTTTTACTTTTATCACCAGGGTATTGCCTTTGTAATAAATACTATGCCCCCAGTGCTGTGCATGTTTCAGTTCAATGGTAATTCTAAATATCTCATCTTCTATCTGCTCGTAGGTTACATTTTTTATCTCTTTTGTATTTTCCAGTTGTGTTATCCAGTTGGTATTGTTGGTGGCGCCAAAAACATCTACTACAATTTTACCTGGGTCAATCAACTGAAAACTCTGATAAGGCAGGCGTGCAAGCAAACCCAGCTGCACATAATCAAAAGCGCTGTCGCCATAAACCGTCCACCGGTCGGTGAGCGACTCGGGCGTAAAACTTCCCTTGGGTAAAAACTCCACCGCATCATCGTCAATAAAAGCTGTTCGGTATTTGCTCAACCTTATTTTATATTGGCTTGCCACTTTGCCAACCACGCTCAGTAAAACCATCGAATCCAGGTAGCCTATCTTGGCGCCGCCCAGCCTGTCATCGCCCAGGCCATACAGCAAATGTGCCAGCCGGCCTTTTGTTACGGCAATATTGGGTGCCAGCGGACCAAACATACTAACCCAGTATTTGGTTTGTTTTGTAACAGCCTTACCTGTTTTGTCTGTTATGGTTACAGGTATTTTGCTAACCAAAAAACTATCCGTTTCCTTTACCACATACTCGCCCTGGTAAATGCCCGGCATTTTGTTTTTCAGCATTTCATACAAAGGAATATTGCCGTTTGCAAAAACAGTACAGCCTGTCAATGCCTTTACTTTAAACTTTATTCTGTCGCCGGGCATTACAAATAAATTGCCTTCGGGAAAAGTTTCTATCGTTGCAATATCCAGTGTCTTTACAGTATCCGGTGGAGGCGGCAATGTATAATTATAGTTCAGTTTTTTATTTGCTGATTTGTCCGGTGCAGTAAAAGCGATCATATTAAAAACCGTATCGCCGGGTTTTAAATTCAACTCGTAAGCAAAGGCACCGGTAGGATATACTTTTACTTCTTTACCATTAATAGTAAGGTTGCATGTTTTGCAGGTGCTGCCAATAATAAACTGGCGGGCTGCTTTTACATTGATGGCTGTTTTGGCTGGCTCTACCAGTTTTATAAAAGGCTTATCGGGTGTTTGTGCAAAGGAAAAAATGCCAGACAGTAAAAAAGGGATGATCAATAAAAACTTCATAGTGGAAAGATAAATTAATTTAAAATTCAG
>JAOAUI010000278.1 GCA_030157685.1 Ferruginibacter sp.
AACTGCACCGGGCCATTGATCATTTTACCGATACCCATGCTGCCACGCAGGAACTGAAATTATTTTTCAGGCCACAATACCGTTTATACTCCGGTGCATTTGCTGATGTGGTGTACGATCATTTCCTGGCTAATGATACAAATGAATTCAGCACTGAAATGGAACTGAAAACATTTGCAGCAGGCACTTATCAGCTGCTGGAAGCTTACACAGCTATTTTTCCACTGCCATTTCAAAAAATGTTTCCGTACATGAAAGAATATGACTGGCTGTATAATTACAGGCATACCTGGGGTATTGAAAAAAGCTTTGGTGGTGTGGTGCGGCGTTCTGCCTATCTTACCGAAAGTGCAATAGCTTTTGAAATTTTTAATGCACATTATACAGCCATGCAGGCTTGTTACCATGCTTTTTTTCCGGATCTTAAAAAATATAGTTTCACTAAATTGGATGAATTATTAAACAGTTGATTGCTGTATCTTTAACCATCAACAGAACTGTGAGAAAAAATATGCTACCGGCTGAACTTTAATCAGAATATTATGATGCTAAAACCACGATTTCTTATTGCTGTTTTACTGATTGTTTCGGGCTTATTTTTTTCCTGCAAACAAAAGCAGGACAAAACAGCAACAGCCGAAACCAAAACCATGCGGCTTCCGGTTTCGGTGCACGACAGTTCTATCTTATCGCTTGATAAGTCACCTATGGACATGATTTATTTTCCTGACGATTATCCCAAACAAAAAATGGTTACTCCCAATATGGCAAACCCGGTTGCAAGGGTTATTTACAGCCGTCCGCAAAAAAAAGGAAGGATCATTTTTGCAGATTCATCGGCCGGCGAAAATGTAATACAGTTTTATGGGCAGGAGTGGCGGCTGGGTGCCAATGAAGCCACCGAAATTGAATTTTTTAAACCGGTTACCATCAAAGGAAAAAAAATTGCTGCGGGCCGTTATATACTTTATTGCATACCTTACCCCGATAAATGGAAAATGATCATTAACCAAAACCTGTACAGTTGGGGATTACATATCGACAAAACCAAGGACATAGCTGAAATAGATATACCGGTAATTAAAACCAATGTACAGACGGAATATTTTACCATGCTTTTTCAACCAGCAGCCGGAGGCTGTGTGCTTATCATGTCGTGGGGCGATGTAAAAGCGGTTTTACCAATTGACTTGAATTAATTTTATTTTATCACCGGTAATTTTTAAGGCAGATACTTACACTATGTGTGGAATTGCAGGAATATTATTACATGCCCCTAATTCAATCGCCTCCGTTCATTTAAAAAAAATGACCGATGCCATTGCACACCGTGGCCCCGATGATGAAGGGCAGTGGAGTAATACCAGCAATACGGTTCACCTGGGGCACCGGCGGCTTGCTGTTATTGATCTCAGCAGCCATGCGGCTCAACCTATGAGCTTTGTAAATCGCTATCAAATAGTTTACAATGGAGAGATTTATAATTATATCGAGATCAGGTCTTTTCTTCAAAACAAAGGTTACCAGTTTTCAACACAGTCGGATACAGAAGTGATACTGGCCGCTTATGATTACTGGAAAGAAAAATGCCTGCAGCAGTTTGATGGTATGTTTGCCTTTGCCATTTGGGATGAAAAGGACGAAAAGCTTTTTGCAGCCCGTGACCGCTTTGGCGAAAAACCGTTTTATTATTATGAAGATGAAGGCAATTTTATTTTTGCCAGTGAGATGAAAGCCCTTTGGGCCATTGGTGTAGAAAAAAAGATTGACAACAAAATGCTGCTCAACTATATTACCCTAGGGCATGTTCAAAACTGCATAGATAAAGAACAAACTTTTTTTGAAGCCATTTATTCATTGCCTCCTGCACATTATCTCACCTACCAGCCAAATACAAAACAGTTTTCGAAAATTACAAAGTACTGGAGTCTGAATAAAGAAATGAAGATCGATATCCAGGCTACTGATGCCATTGAAAAATTTACAGAACTCTTTACACAATCTGTAAAAAAAAGATTACGCAGCGATGTAGCGCTGGGCACCAGTTTAAGCGGGGGCTTAGATAGTTCGTCCATTGCTTATACCATTAACCAGTTGCAAAAAAACAGCGGCGGTGCAGCAAAAATGCTGCAGACATTCTCAGCTGTTTTTCCGGGTTTTGAAAACGACGAATCAAAATACATCCAGGCTGTTTCAGCTGGTTTACAAATCAATAATCATCAAACAACGCCAACTGCTGCTGATCTGATAAAAGATTTTGAAACACTTTGTTACCACCAGGAAGAACCATTTTCTTCATCGGGTGTTTTTGCGCAGTACAAGGTTTTTGAGCTGGCTAAAAAACACGATGTGAAGGTTTTGCTGGATGGACAAGGTGCCGATGAAATTTTAGCCGGCTATCCAAAATATATTCATTGGTTTTTGCAGGAGGTTTTAAGCCGGCATAAACTGGGAGCCACGCAAATAGAAAGAAATGCGTTCCGGAAAAATACCCAACCCTTTAGATGGGATATAAAAAATATTGTGGCGGCTTTTATGCCTTCGCATGCTGCCATGCATTTAGAGAAACTGGAATACAGAAAAACCATTTCGCATCCCGACATCAGTGAAGATTTTTTAAAACTGCTTAAACACCAGGAGTGGGTGGGCATTCACAAACCCATTGTAACCAAACTGAACGACATCATTCATTTTAATATTACAGAAATGGGGCTGGAGGAATTACTAAGGTTTGCCGACAGGAACAGCATGGCACATGGGCGGGAAGTGCGTTTACCATTTTTGAATCATGAACTGGTTGAATTTGTTTTTTCGCTGCCATCGCAATTAAAAATGCACGATGGCTGGACCAAGTTTTTACTGCGCCAAACCATGGATAAAAAACTGCCCGATGAAATTGTATGGCGAAAAGAAAAAGTTGGTTTTGAGCCGCCACAAAAAAACTGGATGGAAGATACCGCCCTGCAGGAATATATGCATGAAGCAAAAAAGAAACTGGCCAATGCCGGTATTCTTACAAAAGCTGCTGTAAACAAAAAAATAGAGCCGCTGGCTGCCCATGCCGATAAAAATTACAACTGGCGTTACCTGTGTGCCGCACAAGTAATTTAAATTGCTGTTCGCTGTTAATTTCTCACCTTTGCTGCACTTAAATAATCTTTTAAACTTTCTATACAATGAAGCTTGCTACTAAATTAATTCATGCCGGTTCAGAACCTGACCCCAGTACCGGCGCTATCATGACTCCCATTTATCAAACCAGTACTTATGTACAGGAAGCACCGGGAAAAAACAAAGGTTATGAATATGCCCGCAGCCAGAACCCCACCCGCAAAGCGCTGGAAGATGCCTACGCCATTATTGAAAATGCAAAATACGGTTTGGCTTTTGGCAGCGGCGTTGCAGCAACCGACAGTGTAATAAAATTATTGAACCCCGGCGATGAAGTGATTGCAGCCAGCGATATGTATGGTGGCAGTTACCGTTTATTTACAAAAGTGTGGGA
>JAOAUI010000279.1 GCA_030157685.1 Ferruginibacter sp.
TATTGGATTTTGATGATGATAAAAAACGTATCAGCCTTGGTTTAAAACAATTAACTCCTCACCCTTGGGATACCCTTACAGAGAACCTGAAAGAAGGCGAAATTGTAAAAGGTAAGGTTGTTAATATTGAAGACTACGGTGCGTTCTTAGAAATTATGCCGGGTGTTGAAGGTCTGGTACACGTAAGTGAAATTACATGGGCCAACACACCTATCAACGCTAAAGAATTCTTCAAATTAAATGATGAATACGAAGCTAAAGTTGTTACCCTTGATAAAGAAACACGCAAGATGAGTCTTTCTATCAAGCAGATGACTGAAGATCCATGGAGTACTATCGAAGCCTCTTTCCCAGAAGGAAGCAAGCACATGGGTACTGTTAAAAACATCACTCCTTACGGTGTGTTTGTTGAATTAACTACAGGCATCGGCGGTATGATCCACATCAGCGACCTTAGCTGGTTAAAGCGTTTCAACAATCCTAATGAGTACACAAAAGTTGGTAACGAAATTGAAGTTATCATCATGAATATTGATAAGGAAGGACGCAAGCTTCAGTTAGGACATAAGCAGATTGAAGAAGATCCATGGAACTCACTTGAATCTACATTCCCTGTAGGCAGCGAGCACGAAGGAACTGTGGTGAAGAAAGATGATAAAGGTGCTATTGTTCAATTGCCTTATGGCCTTGAAGGATTTGCTCCTGCACGTCACTTAGCCAAAGAAGATGGTAAAACTGTTGGTGTAGATGAGATAGCCAAATTTATGGTTATTGAATTTGACCGCAACGATAAGCGTATTGTTTTAAGCCATGCCCGCCTTTGGGAGCAGGTAATTGAAGAAGAAAAACAAGCGGTTATTAAAGAAAAGAAAGCCGAGTTTGAAGTAACCAAAAAAGCCGTAAAGAACTTACAAAGCAAAGTTGAGAAATCAACCTTGGGCGATATTGGTGCACTGGCCGACTTAAAGGCAAAGTTTGATAACGATGCTGCAGATGCAGCCGCTACCAGCGAAGAAGAGCCAAAAGCAGAGTAAGAGTTCACTCTTAAAAATACAATCCCGTTCAATTTAAACTGAACGGGATTTTTTGTTACAGGCATTGGTTCTTCGTGGCGGCATCCTTGTGTCACTCACTTGTAAGGTATACCAATGTGAAACTTTATTAATCCCTAAGGGATGCCATTATTATAGACTGACATATTAAATATTCTTCCAAACCCCTAAGGGGTGAAATTATATTATATCATCCCTTCGGGATTTTTATCTCAGATTGCCGAATTTTTCTATAATAATACCAGCCTTTCAGGCTTAAAATCTGTGATACAAAAAATCCCGTTCAGCTTCAAGCCAAACGGGATCTTATTATTATTTAGAATTTTTATTGCAATATCGTTACCTCTGTCCTCCTGTTCTGCGCCCTGCCATCGGCAGTTTTATTGCTGGCAATAGGTTTAGTTAAACCATAACCTTTGGCGGTAACCCTGTTGGGATCAATGCCTTTGCTAAGCAGGTAATTTCTTACAGTGTTTGCACGGGCCTCAGATAATATCTGGTTGCTTTTTGGCTTACCAACATTATCTGTATGGCCACCCAGTTCAATCCGTTCGTCATCTTTACGGTTAAGGTATGCCACCAGTTCATCAATTACTTTATAGGAGTCTTCTTTCAGATCAGCCTTGCCTGTTTCAAAATTACAATCCTCCAGGATAAAGCTTTTGGCAGGCAAGTGTTGTATTTCTACCACAAACGGGTTTTTATAATAGGCATTGCCGGTTGTAGGCGGAATGGTCAGTATATTCTCATTCTTGGTAGAATCTTTGAAACCGAGAATATAGATCTCATACTTATCACCCACCGGCAGACGGAAAGAGAATTTACCAAGCGAATCGGTCAATCCCTGGTATTCCTTCCCATTAAGGGAGCTTTTAAAAATAACTATTTCGTTGTTGAGCACATTGTTTTTAAAATCGGTAAGCGTTACGTTTACCGGCGCATCTTTTGGGATACTGGCATTTTGTACAGTACCGCTCTGGCAAAAAGCCATAACCGGCATTAAAAAAATAATCAGGTTGCAGAGTATTTTTTGTTTCATCACAACTGGTTTAAGGTTTTAAAGATAATTATAAAAAAACAACTTTGTTTTTTTCAATTATTGTGCCGCAGCTGTATCTTTTTGTTAACGGGTTGTAAATAGTTTAGAGCCTTTGTTGCAGTTTAACTACCATTTCGGCTTTCCAACTGCTAAAATCTCCCACCAGTATATGATTACGTGCCTCGCCAACCAGCCACAAATAAAAAGCCAGGTTATGTACACTGGCAATGGTGAGCCCTAAAAATTCTTTCGATTTCATCAGGTGGCGCAAATATGCTTTGCTGTAGTAATTGCTCATGGGGCAGTCAATGCCGTCGTCAATTACCGAAAAATCCTTTTCCCATTTCTTATTGTCAATATTAATTACCCCGTTGCTGGTAAACAGCATGGCATTGCGGCCATTACGGGTGGGCATTACACAGTCAAACATATCTACACCCAAAGCAATGCTTTCTAAAATATTCCAGGGTGTACCCACGCCCATTAAATAACGGGGTTTTTGTACCGGCAAAATATCGCAGCACAACTCCGTAAACTCATACATCATCTCCATGGGTTCGCCCACACTTAAACCACCAATGGCATTACCGGTTGCATTTTTTGAGGCAATAAATTCGGCTGAAGCAGTACGCAGGTCTTTGTATGTACTGCCCTGCACAATAGGAAATAAGTTTTGTGTATAGCCGTATTTATCTGGTGTAGCATCAAACCTTTCAAAGCAACGGTTAAGCCAGCGATGCGTAAGCTCCATGCTGTCCTTTGCATATTTATAATCGCTGGGGTATGGCGGACACTCATCAAAAGCCATCACAATATCGCCACCAATTATTCTTTGTATGTCCATCACATTCTCGGGTGTAAATAAATGTTTGCTTCCATCAATATGGCTCTGGAACAAAGCGCCTTCTTCGGTAAGTTTACGGTTATTGGCTAACGAAAAAACCTGGTACCCGCCGCTATCTGTTAAAATGGGTTTATCCCAGCCATTGAATTTATGCAGGCCACCTGCGGCTTCCAGTATTTCCAAACCCGGGCGAAGGTATAAATGATAAGTATTGCCCAGGATGATCTGTGCGTTTACTTCGGTATGCAATTGCTGTTGCGTTACCGCCTTTACACTGCCAACTGTGCCAACGGGCATAAAGATGGGCGTTAAAATTTCGCCGTGGTCAGTAGTTATTTTACCAGCCCTTGCTTTTGATAAAGTATCGGTATGTTGTAAATCGAATTCTAATGCCGGCATTTGTTGTTGATTGTTTGTGGTTTTTGACTTTTGATTTTTTACTTTTTACTTACGCTCATTCCTTATTTTTGCTGCATGAATTTTACCCAAATCGGGCAAATAGTTTTTTATACTTTTTGCCTGGTAACCCTGATACAGCTTTTTTACTACCTGTTTTTCTTTATCAG
>JAOAUI010000280.1 GCA_030157685.1 Ferruginibacter sp.
CAAATATTATCTTTTAATTGCACTGTTTATAGCGGCACCAATAATACTAACTGTAGATTTTATTTTCTTCAAGCCCTTTTTATCGGGCCGTATTAAAAAACAAAAACAACTTTATTCAGGCGTAAATTAACCCATAGCACAGATGTCATTAAACGAGGTTTACATTACAAATACAGCAGCTTTTTTCCCTAACGATCCGGTTTCAAACGATGAGATGGAAGATTACCTGGGCTACATCAATGATGCACCCTCCAGGTCCAAAGCCATTGTACTCCGCAACAACGGTATCAAAAACAGGTTTTATGCTCTTACAAAAGAGGGTAAACCAACGCATACCAATGCTCAAATGACTGCCGAGGCGGTAAAGGCCTTATTCAAGGATGATCCTGATGGTATTAAAAATATAGAATTGTTGAGTACAGGCACTTCCACACCCGATCAGCTGATGCCCTCGCATGGTGTGATGGTGCATGGATATCTGCCCGAAACAAAACCGGTTGAAGTGGTTTCACCATCAGGCGTTTGTTGTGCCGGTATGCATGCATTTAAGTATGCTTACCTGGCAACCAAGGCTGGCGAAGTGCAGGATGCTGTTGCAACCGGTTCCGAGCGTTTTTCGCTTTCCCTGGTTTCGGCCAATTTTGAAGACGAAGCAAAAAGATTAAAGGAACTTGTTGATGATCCTTATATCGGTTTTGAAAAAGAATTTTTAAGGTGGATGTTATCCGACGGTGCAGCTGCATTTCATATCTCCAACAAAAAAAATGAAACAGGCATTAGTTTAAAGGTTGAGTGGATGGAAGGCTTTTCTTACGCAAATGAACTGGAGCCCTGCATGTACCAGGCTTGCGAAAAACTGAAAGATGGCACACTAAAAAGTTACCAGGATTATACCCCACAGGAATTAACAGCACAATCCATTATGAGTATTAAGCAGGATGTAAAACTGCTGAGTAAAAACATTGTACTGTATGGTGGTTATGGTGTAAGTGCATCATTGGCAAAGCATGGTGTTAAGTCGGAAGAAATCGATTATTTTTTACCGCACATGAGCAGCAACTTTTTTAAAGACAAGATTTACCAGCAACTGATAGCAAACGGAACAGGCATTATGTACGATAAATGGTTTGTAAACCTGAGTGAAGTTGGTAATGTAGGTGCAGCATCTGTTTATTTTATGGTGAATGAATTATTTCACAGCGGCAAACTTAAGGTTGGCGATAAGATATTTCTGCTGGTACCCGAAAGCTCCCGTTTCTCTTATATGTACAGTTTACTTACAGTTTGCTAAGCAATTATTTGGCACATTGTAGTAATTTCATCTTTCCATTTCAGCTGTATTATGAAAAAAGAAGAAATTCCCCAGGACGACGGCGCCCTCAACAAATTAACCAAAGAAGTGGTGTATGCTGTTGACAGTTCGGGCAAATATTCAAGCGGGCTAAGTACCGGTTGGGATGTAAAGACAAAGGCCCTTGACCTTGCCTGGGAGGATATTGAAAAACGTATTGAAGCCGCCCGCCAAAAAGTATTGAATAATGAAGCCAGTCCCATTTTATATTTTTTGGAGCTGAGGTTGATGGACATGGGTATCCTTGCTGCTTATACCGGGTTTTGGAAATGGACCATTAAAAGCCATTTAAAGCCTGCAGCTTTTAAAAAATTATCTGAACAAAAATTACAGAAATACGCCGATGCATTTAATGTAAGTGTGGAGGAGCTCAAAACAATGAATGTGCATGACAACTGATTTTAAACATTTACAGGCGGCGCATTGCGAAAACGGTGTTACCACAAATCTGTTACAAAGTGCCGGTGCAACAAAGCTTACCGAGCCACTTGCTTTTGGAATTGGCTCTGGTTTATTTTATGTGCAATTGCCTTTTCTTGTAATTAACAACGGGCCTGCTATTGCTTTTAGAACCATGCCTGGCCTCATTTTTAAAAGAACCTGTGATGCACTGGGCATACCGGTTTTTAGAAAAAAATTCTCATCCAAAGAATCAGGAAAAAAATATTTAGATGAATGTCTTGCCAGTGGCCAACCCGTTGGTGCACAGGTAGGCGTTTACTATCTCACTTATTTTCCTAAAGAATACCGCTTCCATTTCAATGCACATAACATGATTGTTTTTGGAAAGGAAGACGACCGTTATCTCATCAGCGATCCGGTGATGGAAACGCCCACATCATTAACTGAATACGAGTTGGAAAGAGTGCGTTTTGCAAAAGGCGCTTTTGCCCCACGTGGACAAATATATTACCCTAAAGAAAAAAAGATCATTACCGATGAACAAATGGCAAATGCCATTGTAAAAGGCATTAAGAGAAATGTTAACCACATGATACGCATACCGGGCAATATTGCCGGCGTAAAAGGCATCGCCGGTACCGGTAAAAAAATAAAGAAATGGAAAGCTAAACTGGGCGATGAAAAAGCAGGTTTGTATTTAGCACAGTTGGTGCGTATGCAGGAAGAAATTGGAACCGGTGGCGGCGGCTTCCGTTATATTTATGGTGCTTTTTTACAGGAAGCACACGCTTTTATTCCAAAAGATGAACTGCTTGATATTTCAAAAATATTTACCGAAGCTGGAGATAAATGGCGTACCGCAGCCGTACAGGCAGCCGGTATTTATAAAGGCCGCATTGGCAGCCAGGCCGATTATGATGTGATGGGAGATTACCTCATCGAAATTTCGGAGATAGAGAAAAAAGCATTTCAGGCATTGAGCAAAATAAAATGGAATTCATGAGCAATGCAGCTGTGCGTATAAACAATTTGGGGTTTACTTATCCCCGTCAATCTGCTTCCTGCTTTACAAATTTAAATTTAGAAGTACAGGAAGGTGAACGCTTTGGATTGTTTGGCCCTAATGGTGCAGGCAAAACCACCCTTATGAATTGCATGACCGGTTTACTGAAGTTTTCAGAAGGTAGCATACAATTGCTCGGCCACGAAATTACCCATCACAAAAAAGCGATCAACAAACTTTTTGGTTTTGTGCCACAGGATTTTTCTTTTTACCAGGAACTAAGCCCTGCCGAAAACCTGGCTTTCTTTGGCGCCTGGAGCGGCTTACAAAAAACTGAGATCAAAAATAAAACCGCTGAGTTGCTTGAAGTACTCGGACTCACAGAAGTTCGTAATAAAAAAGTAGAACAGTTTTCCGGCGGTATGAAACGCCGTGTAAACCTCGCCATTGGCGTAATACACAATCCCCGTATTTTATTTTTAGATGAGCCAACTGTTGGTGTAGATGTACACACACGTCACGCCATCATCAACTATCTAAAAAAATTAAATGAGGATGGTACCACACTTATTTATACATCGCACCAGTTAAGTGAGGCCGAAGACCTTTGCAATAAAGTGGCACTGATAGATGATGGAAAAATAATTGCACACGATACACTGAATCAGCTGATGATAGATCATAAAGAAGACGGACTGGAAGGTTTGTTCATTAATTTAACCGGCAAAT
>JAOAUI010000281.1 GCA_030157685.1 Ferruginibacter sp.
GGCTCCGCTGCCCAGATCAATTACTGTATCCCCTGCTTTGATTTTAGCAAATTCGGTTGGCAAACCGCAACCCAGGCCAAGATCAGCATCCGGATTATAGCCTTCCATTTTTGTATAATCATCGCTCATGATGTTATACACTTCATCTCCACAGCAACTTGATGTGGCTCCGCAACAGGAAGTTGCATTTTGTGTTTGGCTTTGTTCTGCAATAGCAGCGTACTTTTCCTTTACCAGTTCTTTAATTTGAGATTCGTTGTTCATGGCTTTATATTTTATTGGTTAAATTTAATTTCAGCAACAGGCTTTCTCATTCTGCACTTTCAGTTTATTAAATAAGAAACTGAACTCGCCCATAAATTTTTCAAAGGCCTTCCAGTTAATACAGTAACAGCTGCGTGGACCGTCAATACTGCCATTAATCAAGCCGGCATTCTTTAGTTCTTTTAAATGCTGGGATACGGTTGATTGTGAAAGCGGTAACACTTCTACGATC
Organism: Ferruginibacter sp.; assembly: GCA_030157685.1. Taxonomy (GTDB): domain Bacteria; phylum Bacteroidota; class Bacteroidia; order Chitinophagales; family Chitinophagaceae; genus Ferruginibacter. The sequence continues at coordinate 497 of JAOAUI010000281.1, forward strand.
TCACCGCAAATACATTCATTCTTTTGCGCCAGCAATTTTAAAATGGCAATACGGGCAGGATGAGCCAGGGCTTTGGCAAATTCTGCCAGTTCCTGCTCTTTTTGGGTAAACGCTTCTTTTTTGTGAATGGCCATTGTTTTATTTTATATCGCAAATATACGATTAATCAAATGGAACGACCAAAATTATTTTTATAAAAAAAGTCAGGCTATTGGCCTGACTGCATATTTTTAATTGATTTGATAGTTATTCCCTTCCATCCAGCAAATTACCCAGACCGCCTAAAACTCCTCCTTCTTCTTTGCGCTTGTAAGTACCATACTGCATAATGCGGCCTGCCAGGCGGCTGATGGGCAAACTTTGCAGCCATACATGACCGGGGCCGGTAAGTTTTGCAAAGAACAATCCTTCGCCACCAAACATAAAATTCTTGATACCCTTCACCATTTCTATATCAAAATCTACATTGGGTGTATAAGCCACCACACAACCGGTATCTACTTTTAAAACTTCGCCCGGCTGTAATTGCCGCTCAACCACATAGCCACCGGCATGTGCAAAAGCCAGTCCGTCGCCTTCCAGTTTTTGCATAATAAAACCTTCGCCTCCAAAAATACCGGTACCCAGCCTGCGCTGAAATTCAATGCCAATGCTCACGCCTTTTGCCGAGCAAAGGAATGCATCTTTTTGTGCAATGATCTTTCCGCCCAGTTCGCTTAAATCAAACTTAATGATCTTTCCAGTGTATGGCGAAGCAAAGCTCACTCTTTTTTTACCCTGACCGGTGTTGGTAAATGCAGTCATAAACAGGCTTTCACCGGTGATAAGGCGCTTACCTGCACTCATTAATTTACCTAAAAATCCGCTGCTTTGTTGCTGGCTGCCATCGCCAAAAATGGTTTCCATTTCAATGCCGTTGTCCATCATCATAAATGCACCGCTTTCGGCAATGGCTGTTTCACCGGGGTCAAGTTCAATTTCTACAAACTGAAGTTCTTCGCCGTAAATTTTGTAATCAATTTCATGGTTTGTTCGCATGGCTATAATTTTTTGGCCTCCTCCATCTCTCCGCCGGTTGGCGGAAGGGTTTCCGAAGCGATTAAAAAACAAATTTATGGTAGTAAAGTTATAAGCATTGCTAATTTTATTTTAATAAAATTATGATAAAAGAAAAAATGCCGCTCATTTGCATGAGCAGCATTTTTCAGATTTTCCATTTCAGGAATAAGTTATACTAAGCCTTTTCAGGCGGTTGTTTTAATTGTCCGTTCCAAACCTTCCTGCCCTGTAACCTTCTTACTAAATACATAATACCTACAAATATGAAGAAGAAGGGGCCGGCAAAACCAAGCAAGCCGATAAATTTGGTGCCGTAGAATTTCTCCATTGGCCTTCTCAACCTTTCTGAAATAAGGTACATACTTGGCACCATTATTAAAGTAAGGAAGAAGGCGAAAATTAAACCAAAGATCATCGTCCAGCTTAAAGGACCCCAGAACACCACACTATCGCCACCAAAGAAAATATGCGGATTCAGGTGCTGGAAGAAGGAAACAAAATCGATATTAAAACCAACTGCCAGCGGCAACAGACCTAAAATAGTTGCCACAGCTGTAAGTAATACCGGAATGATACGGATCTTACCGGCCTCAATAGCCGCATGCCTGGTACGCATGCCCCTGCCCCGTAATTCATCTGTAAATTCAATTAACAGAATACCATTCTTAATTACAATACCCGCCAATGCAATAATACCTACAAGCAACATGATCGTTGCGATTGTCATACCAGTTAACGCATAACCAAGCAATACACCGATAATGCTGAAAAATATTTCTGTGATTACTATAAACGGTTTACTGATACTGTTGAACTGCAATACCAATATCAAAAATATAAGTGCCATTGCTCCTGCCAGTGCATACAATAAAAATGTACTCGTTTCTTTTTCCTGCTCACTTTGTCCGCTTAATCTTAAAGTAACATCAGATGGAATTTTATTCTTTGTTTTAAAATCATCAATCTTCAATTGCAATTCGGCATTTACTTTTCCCACCATCGTAGGATCAAGCACATTACTTTGCAACTGTATGGTACGTTTTACATTTTTACGTTTTACTGCTCCGGTTGCTGTAGTATAATCGATGCTGGCCACGGCACTGATGGGAACACTTTTTATCCGCATCGTATTCATATCCATAAATGTAATACGCATGTTCATCAGGTCAGTAATATTATGGCGCACCAGGTCGGTAGTTCGTACCTGTATCTTGTATTCATCTTCGCCATCTTTTAATTTACTTACTTCTTTACCAAATAAAGCCGTACGAATTTCCATACCTATCTGTGCAGTACTCAATCCCTCCATCATGGCTCTTTCCCTGTCTACATTAATAGTTATTTCCGGACTGTTCAGATCCACATCCATCTGCAGGTTTTCAATTCCATTGATCTGGTTTGTATCCATATAATGCGACAGGTCGTTGGCAACCTTTGCAATGCTTTCAAAATTATCTCCCTGTATTTCAATATTCACCGGGGGATCGGTTGGCGGGCCGCCATCTTCCTGTGCCACTTCAATACTGGCGCCTGGTATACCCGTCATCTGCCTGCGTATCTCTTCTTTAAAAGGCAATGTTTTTTTGCCATGTCTTTTTTCATACTCAACAAAAGACACCTGTATACGGCCGAGGTTAGGCTGCACACTTCTGTTATTATCCCGGGGATTATTGGCACTAACAGCCACATTGGTAATAATGCTTTCTACAATACCACCGGGTTGCATAGGCAATTCTTTTACCAGGATTTTCTGAACACGTTCTTCCAGTAAATGCGTAACACTGTCAGTGTATTTAATATCAGTACCTACCGGTAATTTTAAATACACATAAATAAAATTAGGATCGCCGCTTGGAAAGAAAGTTGATTTGGTTCTGCCTGCACCTATACTCATAATTAATAACACCAGTGATAATGCAAA
>JAOAUI010000282.1 GCA_030157685.1 Ferruginibacter sp.
AGTACTTTAATTGCCGACCTCATTGAAAAAAATGTTGCCATAAAAACAGCTGTTGTTATTGATGATGAATTTGAAAACGGAGAAAGAAAACTGTTAAACTTTGGGCACACCATTGGCCATGCCATTGAAAACCTGCATGGCATTCCACACGGCCATGCTGTAAGTATTGGTATGATCGCTGCCTGTAATTTATCCGTACAGCTTAATAATTTCCATGCTGATGATGCAGCAAAAATTGTGAGGCTGCTAACCAGGTATCATTTACCGGTTGATGTGGAAACTGACCATGCAAAAGTATTTGAGGTTTTGAAGATGGATAAAAAACGAACCGGAGATGGTATGCAGTTTATCCTTTTAAGCACTATCGGCAAAGCCGAAATAAAATACATCAGTTTATCAGACCTTGAAAAGCATTTTAAAGAAATAGTATAGTGATCGTTACCATTAATCCTTCTGTTATTTCCGGTAATATAGTTGCACCTGCATCTAAAAGCAGTATGCAAAGGGCATGTGCACTTGCGTTGCTGGCCGATGGAGAAACAACCATACTAAACCCCGGAAAAAGTAATGATGACCTGGCTGCGCTTGATATTATTCAAAAACTAGGCGCTGAGATTTTGCAAAAAGAAGAAGGGAGCTTATTAATTAAAAGCTCTAAAGTTTCCCGATTTATCGGGACGGAGGGGATTCTTAATTGCGGCGAAAGCGGTCTCGGCATCCGCATGTTTACCCCCATTGCTGCACTATCAGCTGAGGAAATTACCATTACCGGAACCGGCAGTTTATTAAAACGGCCCATGCATTTTTTTGATGAGATATTTCCTCAATTAGGCATTTCAATCGAATCAAATGCAGGTCATCTGCCCATAAAAATAAAAGGGCCATTACAACCGGCTGATATTACCATTAATGGCTCACTAAGCTCGCAGTTTTTAACCGGGCTTTTAATTGCTTTTGCAAAAGCTGCAACAAAGCCGGTTACCATCTTTGTAAATGATCTAAAAAGCAAACCCTACATTGATCTTACTTTACAAATGATGAAGCAGTTTGGCTATGAAGTTGAAAATGATAATTATGAATCTTTTTGCATCAAACCATCCACAGGATCCTTGGGACAAACCACAAACCACAAACCACAAACCTATACCGTGGAAGGCGACTGGAGTGGCGCAGCCTTCTTATTAGTAGCAGGTGCAATTGCAGGAAGCATATCTGTAAAGGGTCTGGATGTATTTTCTGCCCAGGCAGATAAAGCTATATTACAAGCATTGATGGATAGCGGTACAAATATTTCAATAGAAGAAAAAAGAATAACGGTAAACACCCCTTTAGGGGAGGGGGGCAAGGCTTTTCATTTTAATGCAACAGATTGCCCCGATCTTTTTCCGCCACTTGTTGCTTTGGCAGCTTATTGCAAAGGCACAACAGTAATTGAAGGCGTAAGCCGTTTATCTCACAAAGAAAGCAACCGTGCTTTAACCTTGCAGGAGGAGTTTAGAAAAATGGGCGTAACCATAAAGCTGCAGGATGACCTGATGATGATTGAAGGCGGCGGCGTGGTAAATGGAGCAACTGTACATTCTCACCACGATCACCGCATTGCCATGGCCTGCGCAGTTGCTGCTTTACAGGCCGGTGGAGAAACGGTGATTGAAGATGCCGAGGCAGTAAATAAATCTTACCCGCAATTTTATGAAGATTTGAAATTGCTGAACGCTGCTGTATCTTTACCCTAAACCCCTAAACTTCTAATCTTCTAAACTAATTAACATTGAACTCATTCGGCCGCATATTCCGTGTACATATTTTTGGCGAATCGCATGGCGATTGTGTGGGACTAACCATTGATGGTTGCCCGGCAGGCCTGCCATTATCTGTTGAAGATTTTAGTGAAGATATTGAAAGAAGAAAACCCGGTGCCAAAGGAACTACTCCAAGAAAAGAAGATGATATACCACAAATAAAAACCGGATTATTTAACGGAAAAACAACCGGCGCACCCATTACCATTTTATTTGAAAATAATAATACCCGCAGCGGCGATTATGAAAAACAGCGGGCAGTGCCAAGGCCGGGCCATGCAGATTTTGTAGCATCGGCCAAGTTTGGCGGCAATGAGGACTACCGTGGCAGCGGGCATTTCAGCGGAAGACTGACAGTTTGTTTGGTAGCTGCGGGAGTTGTAGCTAAAAAAATACTCAACGCAATAAATATCAATGCATCTATTTTGGAAATTGGAGGAGAAACTGATTTAGAAAAAGGATTGCAAAAAGCCATTGATGCAAAAGACAGTATTGGAGGCATTGTTGAGTGTAAAGTAAACGGATTGCCTGTTGGGTTGGGAGAGCCATTTTTTGATTCTGCTGAGTCATTGATAAGCCATGCTGTATTTGGCATACCTGCTGTAAGAGGGATAGAATTTGGAACCGGCTTTGCCGCAGCAAAAATGTTTGGAAGCAACCACAATGATGCTATTGAAAACAATACCGGTAAAACTTTTACCAATCATGCAGGTGGTATAGTTGGCGGTATGACCAACGGCAACGAACTGGTTTTTCGCATTGCTATCAAACCAACTTCATCAACACCCATTGAGCAGCAGACTTTAAATATTGAAACCAATACGGTAGAAGGCTTTTCGGTAAAAGGCCGCCACGATCTTTGCATTGCATTGCGTGTGCCGGTAATTCTAGAAGCCGTAACAGCTTTTGTACTGGCCGATCTGATGATGCTGGAACACAAAATTTCCCGTGTTCATGCTTAACCAAGCAATCGCCTGTGATAATTAATTTGCCCCAAATGGTAACTTAAATGGGCATACAAATGCATCAGCATATGCATGTTGCTTACAATTGCGCCATGCTTCTCCAATGGAAAATCTTTGTCCATATCATCATCAGATAATTTAGAAAAAGTATTTTTCACAACTAATATGCAGTTGTCAATATTAATTACCAGGTCCTGCCTGGGTATATTTTTTAAACCGAATTCATCATCTCTATACCTTACGTATCCTGTTTTACCCAATGTGGCACCTATAAAATGGTTCAGGTTGCCAATCAGGTGCAGGCATAAATTTCCGGCGGTATTACTAATGCCTTCCTTTAAAACCCAAAGGTTATCTTCATCCCTGTATAATTCAATTTCAGTTTTCAGCCTTTGCAGGTCTCTTTCAAAAAGCTCAATTAATGCACTGGTTATCATGATTTTTCGATTTTTCTGTTTATTTTTTGATGCCTTCGAAATCAATATAAAAACTTATCTACAAATTAACGGCATATGAAAACGAAGTATTATCTTGTTAGTAAGTATCAGCCCTTTTGTTATCCGTTTTGAAAACAAGTAACAAGTTACAAATATTTAACCCGATATATGTTATATGTACTAAACCGGTTACGGTACTTTCCCTTATGTATCATTTTCCTGGCAGTATCATGCACCAATCACAGCAGTAGTGAAGATAAAA
>JAOAUI010000283.1 GCA_030157685.1 Ferruginibacter sp.
TAACGATTTATTTTGCTATCTGACCTGGTAAAAGATTTACCGGGATTATTGATTTCATTAACCAAACAAACATAAAAATGATACAGAAAACGTATTTTAAAACCAAAGATTACTGCAAGGTTAAATTCAGCTTTGCGCCGGAAAATGCTGAAACAGTGGAAGTTGTAGGACTGAACAGTGATTGGGAAAACGGCATCATTCTTTCAAAAAAGAAAGACGGTACTTTCTCTGCAGATATTTCTTTACCAAAGGATTCGAAGCATGAGTTTAAATACTTAGTGAACAAAACAGAGTGGTTGAATGATGAAACTGCTGACAGTGAAGCTGCCAATGAATATGGCGGTACCAACAGTGTAGTGGTGATCTAAAAAATAGTTTAGCGTTATAAAGCCTGCATCAAAGAATTCCGTATTCTTTGATGCAGATTCTTATGCTCAACAGGCTTTGTTCGGATTCTCATAATTGTCGCTTTGATCTTCGTCGGTATGATCAAGGCAAACAAAATCTTTTTCTACCAGCAGGAAAAGTGTTTTGTTATCTGCAAGCGGCATATTGGCTTCAAAACCAACAATATTATTTACCGGCCAGTCTTTTGTTAGTTCGGCCGGGACGAATACTGTTATTTTGTTTTGCTCCAGTGCTGCTGTTAACGTATTGCCTTCATCAACCCGTTGCAAGGCATACACCAGTTTGTTATTTACAAATAATGTTTCGGCTTCCAGGTAACCGGTTGTGGCAATAGCGCTTACTTCGGTTTTGGTAAGCCTTATCCTTATTGAATTTCCTTTTATGCGTAGTTTCATACCTGTTTTTATTAGCTTCTCAGCAAAAAATTACAATACAATTCTTTCTTTACCTGAATAAATATTAAACCTTTCATTTCGTAAAAAACCAATCAAAGTAATATCATTCTCCTTCGCCATTTCCACTGCCAGGCTTGATGGAGCACCAACGGCAACAATAACTTTAATGCCTGCCATCACTGCTTTTTGCACCAGTTCAAAACTTGCACGCCCGCTTAAAAACAGCAGGCAATTGTTCAGTGGCAGTTCATGATTCATCAAGGCAGCGCCAATAATTTTGTCCAGCGCATTGTGCCTGCCAACATCTTCTCTCAGCATCATAAAATTACCATTGCAGTCAAATAAAGCACTGGCATGAATACCGCCGGTATCTTCAAAAACTTTTTGCTGTTCTTTTATTTTGTACTGCAAATTATAAAGAACAGCTGCGTTAATTTGTACACTGTCTTTCTCTGCAGTAAATACCGAAACTGTATTAATAGCATCAATACTCGCCTTGCCGCAAACACCGCAACTGGATGTTGTATAAAAATTCCTGGCAGCATTGCCCAATGCAGGTATAATATCTTCTTTTAAAATTACCTGTACTATATTTTCATCGGCATGCGGTCTTTTTATTTCGCTGATGGCTTCCCCATTTTTTATGACTCCTTCGGTAAATAAAAAACCCGCCGCCAGTTCCTCATCATTGCCCGGTGTGCGCATGGTTACTGCAATATTCTTTTGCATACGCCCGCTGGCTGTACTGTATTCCAGCTCAATCTGCAGTGGTTCTTCCACAGCCACTTTGTCTTCCGTTTCATGGATTGTACCGGAGCTTATCTTGTGTAAAGTGATATGTTCTGTCCGCCTGTCTTCCATCTATTAAAATTAGGGAAACTATTCTTCATTTATCAGTTTATACGCTTCATTAAAAGCTTCGGTGGTATCCACACTTTTAATGCTGTTTGTATTGGTTGGTACATATTTTATGGCATCGTATTTTCTGAGCAATTGCTGTAGCGAAAATTGTTTTGCCTCAAACATACGTTTCAACTCGTCAAAACAGGTATAAGGATACCATGCCAGCATGGATTCATAAATAACCCCTTCTTCGTTATAAAATGAAACAGGAACATCTTTACAAAGCAATGAAAATTGTTCCAGTTCACCGGTCTTTAAAAAAGGATAATCGCAACCAATCAGCAGTAAACTATTTTGTGGATGTAAAGCAAATGCCGACAGCAAAGCCGCCATGGGGCCAATATCGTTGTAAAGGGGAGCATCTTCTATAAAATTATAATCGGCATCAATACTTTTTGTCTGTTGCTCATTGCAGGAAATAAAAACCTTTTCGCAAAAGGGGAGAAGCATGTCGTACACATGGTAACGCTGCGGTTTATCGTAGTACCGCAGCATACTTTTATCGGTATGCATGCGGTTGCTTTGTCCGCCGCACAATACAAGCCCGTATGTATCTTTAATGTGTTTTATTTCTTTCATAAAAATGCAGGGGCAATATGTTGACTTCTAAATTACATGATTCATTCAGCTCTTATTCTACTTTTTTTTCTTGATAAAAAAAAGTAGCAAAACCCTTCGACTTCGCTCAGGATGTCAAGGACAAAAGAATGGCTCCGCCCTTTTGTCCGCCCAACGCCACGGGACCAGTATGCTTTTTTCAAAACCAATTCAAAATCTTTACCGTTTTACAAAGCCTTTTTTAAATAGTAAGCAGTCCACTAATCATTAGTGTGGCAGCTCACTTTTATGCTAAGATCAAAATCGAAAAATACCGTGGTCGCGGTCCCTTTAATAAAAACCATGCGTGGGTATCCATTAAATTAAAAACTGCGTTTATTTTAATTAAGTGATTGCGCCTAAGAGTAAAGATCAAATGTACATGCCACAGGAGTACTAAAGCTTAATCAGGGAACCTTCCCACAATCGGGATGTAATCCCTGCCCGTCCGGTCAGGCGGGGATTGTGGGTGCCCTTTCCTGCCTGCCGGCAGGCAGGTTTGTTACTTTTTTGGGCAGGCAAAAAAGTAAAAGAGAAAAAATTAAAAGCTGTTTTTTACCAAAAATCACTTTAAACATTTTACGACTTCATCGAAAAGCTATTCATTTTTACCATTTAACATTTAACGAACAATAAATCCCCAACTTTTCATAAATTAACGCCCGAAACAAACATCAATATGAAAAAACACTTTATTGCACTGGCAATTACTACACTTGCAGTTTTCAATGCAACCGCACAATCAGATAAAAAACAATTAACTACCACCGATTACGACCAGGCCACCAAGGCCCTGGGCTTTAATGTTGGCAAACTCGTTTATCGTTATAATGTAAACCCAAACTGGCTGCCCGATGGTAAATTCTGGTATACCGTTGCTGTACCCGGTGGTGTGGAATTTGTTTTAATAGACCCAGCCGATGGCAGCCGCAAAACCGGCCCCGATAAAAAATCAATCCTGCCAGATGCAGGTGGTGCAGGAGCAACTGCCGGCCTCAGAAGAGGATTCAATCGCAACGAAAGCCTTTCCCCCGATGGCAAAAAAGCAGCTTATATTAAAGACTGGAACCTGTGGGTAAAAGATGTAGAAACAAAAAAAGAAACCCAGCTAACCTTTGATGGCGTAAAAGATTTTG
>JAOAUI010000284.1 GCA_030157685.1 Ferruginibacter sp.
AATGGGTTCACTATTTTTCGATGAATGGATTGAAGTTCCTGTGCAGGATTCCCGGAATAAAAAAGCTGATAGCATCAAGCTTCGGGCCCCAAGTTGGCAGGCCATATGAATTTTTAAATCTTCAATTCCCCAACAGGGTTGGCCTGGGAGCTGGCTTTGATAAAAATGCAAAATATCTCAATGAACTGGAAGCCCTTGGATTTGGTTTTGTTGAAATAGGAACTGTAACTCCACTCCCGCAGGCCGGAAACGACAAACCCCGTTTATTTCGTCTGCCAAAAGATAAGGCACTCATAAACCGCATGGGTTTTAATAATGATGGGGTTGAAGCAGTTGCAAAAAGGTTACAAGCCTGGCAGCAACGGCAAGCGTCAATCGTCAATCGTGAGCTGCCCGACTCACAACTCACGACTCACAACTCACGACTCATCATCGGTGGCAATATTGGTAAAAACAAAATAACCCCCAACGAAGATGCCTGGAAAGATTATGAAAAATGCTTTTTAGCATTGCATGATTATGTAGATTATTTTGTGGTGAATGTGAGCAGTCCCAACACGCCGGGACTAAGAGAATTGCAGGAGAAAGATGCGTTGCATAAAATTTTGACAAACCTGCAAAGTCAAAATTCAAAAGTTAAAATTCAAAAGCCCATTCTTTTAAAAATTGCACCCGATCTAACAACAGAACAAATTGATGATGTAATTGCTTTAGCTCTTGAAATAAAATTAGACGGCCTTGTTGCATCAAACACCACCATCAGCAGGAACCAACTCCTGACTCCTGACTCACGACTCACAACTATCGGAGCTGGCGGCTTAAGCGGTTTACCCGTAAAAGCAAGAAGCACCGAAATTGTAAAATATATTCATCAAAAAACCGACGGACAAATACCTGTTATTGCAAGTGGAGGTATATTTACAGGCGCAGATGCTAGAGAAAAGATTGAAGCAGGCGCATCTTTAGTACAGGTGTGGACCGGTTTTATTTATGAAGGGCCGGGTATTGTTAAACAAATTTGCAAAGCATTATAATTAAACATGGAACATTTATTTACATCAGAAAGCATCATCAGTTTCTTTATTCTTGTAGTGCTGGAAGTAGTACTGGGCATAGACAATGTAATTTTTGTAAGCATCATCCTTAACCGGCTTGATAAACAAAAAGACCAAAAAAAAGCCCGCCGCATGTGGATGATCACCGGTATTCTATCACGCAGTTTATTATTGATGGGCCTTGGCTGGCTGCTCTCACAAAAAGGGAAAGCTGTATTTACAGTTTTTAATAAGGCTTTCGACCTGGCGAGCATTGTAATGCTGGCGGGTGGTTTATTCCTCATTTATAAATCAGTGATGGAAATTCATGCCAAACTGGAAGGAGAAGACCCCAATACGGTAAATCAAAAAACAAAAAAAATATCGCTGGGCAATGCCATTGGCCAAATTATTTTGATTGATGCTGTTTTTTCTTTCGACAGCATTATCACCGCCGGTGGTACAGCAAAGTTTGTAGAGATTATGATTGCTGCTGTGGTAATTGCCATGACGATCATGTTCCTCTTTAGCCCCGCCATCTCGGCCTTTATTCATAAGCACCCAACATTAAAAATGCTGGCACTTTCCTTTTTAGTAATGATTGGTTTAAGTTTAATTATTGAGGGTTGGGATAGTGAAACGGCAGAGCATCTGCACCTGAAAAACTATATTTATTTTGGTATGGCTTTTTCTTTTGGAGTAGAAATGCTGAATATGGTGATGCGCAAAAGAATGGCTAAAAACAGGGTGGTACGTTTAAATGAACCTGTATTGCCGGAGGAAGAAGAAAAATATTCAGACGAGGCAAAGTAACGTAGCAGCAACAATACCTGCTGTTTCTGTTCTTAACCTGGTTGCTCCAAGACTTACCGCACTAAATTGATTTTGCAAAGCCAAATCAATTTCATCTGCCGTAAAATCTCCCTCGGGCCCAATTAAAATAATTTTAGAAGAAAGCGATTCATTATTTAAATCAGCTAAACTTCTTTTTGCATCATCAATGCAATGTGCAATAAATTTTTGCTGCTGTGTGGATGATGTAATAAGCGCATTAAATTTTGTTGGTTCGTGCAAAACTGGTAACCAGCATTGCTGGCTTTGCAGCATGGCACTTACCAGAATGCTTTTCATCCGGTCAAACTTAAAAGCCGTTTTTTCGGTACGGCTGCAAAGAAGCGGTATAATTTCTGTTACCCCAATCTCGGTTGCTTTTTCTAAAAACCATTCAAAGCGGGTATTGTTTTTTACGGGAGAAATGGCAATAGTAATGTTGTTCGTTGAGTATTGTTGGTTGTTCGTTGTTATAACTTTAACAACACATTTTTTCCTGTTATTGTCTGTTATTGCCGCAGTAAATAAAATCCCTCTTCCATTTGTCAGTTGCAATTGCTCATCGTTTTGCATACGCAGCACCTGCACTATATGCTTGCTGGTGGCTTCATCCAGCACTACATCAGTACTTAATGCAACTAAATCTTCTTTATAAAAAAATGGAAGAGACATTTTTATTTTTTAGTAATGGCTATTGGCTTTATTTAACCGCCGTCAGGCCTGCCTGCCGGTAGGCAGGGTTTTTAACCGCTGACGGGGTTAATACAGCAGTTCAAACTTAAAGAAAATAAAAATGGAGAATGAGTTTTTTGAAAACATTCTCCATTATCCATTAATAAATTATCCATTAAAAAGGCGCATCCTCATCAAACTCCCCATCATTCATCTTGCTGCCTTTTTGTATGTACAGTTTTGCACCATCGCCATCATCACTCTTTACCGGTTTCCAGCTACCACCGGGTAAGCCGCTGGCAAAATCGCTGCCGCCTTCTTCTTCAATAAATTTCTGAATATGCAGTAATGCTTTCAGTTTAACCGTATCCAGGCTACCATTACGGTGCTTGGCAATCTTTACATAAGTCTCGCCTTTATTGCTCTCTCCCATTTCGTTGCTGGTAATATCGTAGTACTCGGGGCGGTACAGGAACATAACCATATCAGCATCCTGCTCAATGGCACCCGACTCACGCAGATCACTCAGTTGCGGAATTTTTGCACCCTCTTTTCTTTTCTCCACTTCACGGCTTAACTGCGACAATGCAATAATGGGCACCTGCAATTCTTTTGCAAGCCCTTTCAAATCTCTTGATATACGGCTGATCTCCTGCTCCCGGTTGCCATTTCGGTTTTCGCCGGCGCCACTCATCAACTGTAAATAGTCAATGATGATGAGACCAACATTGTGTTTGTTTTTTAAACGGCGACATTTGGCACGTAGTTCAAAAATATTCAGTGCTGCAGTATCATCAATAAAAATGGGTGCTTTGGATAAGCGTTCAATACCATTTTTATATAATTGCTTCATCTCATGCTCTTCCAGTTTACCACGGGCAATTTTTTCCAGCCATATTT
>JAOAUI010000285.1 GCA_030157685.1 Ferruginibacter sp.
TTATTATTACCAGCTACCGCTTGAACCTCCACCACCAAAACTACCGCCACCAAAACCGCCAAAGCCACCTCCGCCAGAACTTCCACCACCACCGCTCCAGCCGCCACCTCGTCCGCCACCGCTAAGCATACTTCCAATCGTCCAGGCAGCAAAACCACGCCTGCTCATGAATGAACCGCCACCACCTTTACCACCGGAAACGGCAAGAAAGACAACTATCATAATTATGATGAATATTATTCTTCCTATTCCACCACTACCCTTTCGTTTATTATAATTCGCAGGGGCTTTGTATTCGCCTTTTACCGCCTGTATGATAGCATCTGTACCTTCTTCTATTCCGCGGTAATAATCATCGCCTTTAAAATTAGGTACGATAACCTCATCAATGATATGCTTGCTTGTTATATCAGGCAATGCGCCTTCTACGCCATAGCCTGTTGCAATATTTAATTTCCTGTCGCCCTTGGCGATAAGTAATACAACGCCGTTATTATATTGCTTTCCTCCTACACCCCATGCCCGGCCAAGTTTTACATTAAAATCGGCAATGTCATTTCCATTTAAAGTTGGAACGATAACAACGGCAATCTGTGTGGTTGTAGAATCATCAAAAGCAACCAGTTTATTTTCCAGAGCCTGTAACTGATCGGGTGTTAATGTACCCGTAAAATCATTTACAAGTTTTGCTGGCTTCTCTTTCAGTAGTTTTTCAAGATCAAAATTTTCCTGAGAAAAAGCCAGTACACTTAACAGCAGTAAAACAATTATGGAGAAGAATTTTTTCATGTTTATAAAACAGGTACTGCTTTTTTTGATTTAATTGCCAAAAACAATTTCGTCAGGCAATTCATTTTTATCTTCTGTTGGTATGTAAGGAAATTTTTCTTTTAAGGTTTGCCCTATCTGCGTTATACATTGTTCAATACCATTACTGATATTTTCCTTAGTAAATTGAGACAACATATTTTTAACAGCATTGTCCCAATACTCTTTTCCGGCTTTTTGATAAATGCCTTCATCGGCAAACAAAGCCAGTTCATGATCCTTCATGGCTATATACAAAAGCACCGCATTGCGGTGATCGGTTTCCTGCATTTTTAATTTAAAGAAAACTTCAGCGGCACGGTCAATGGCATCTACATAAGCATTCTTGCTCTCAACATAAATCCGTATCTCGCCGCTGGTTTCTTTTTCAGCCATACGTATGGCCTCTACAATCTGTGCTTTATCTGCAGCAGAAAAAAATTCTTTCTTTTTAAACAAAGAAAACATGTGAAGGTTTTTATGATACCGGTAATACATCCTGCAACAGGATGTATTACCGGTATACTTAAATTTATTTTATATCAAACTTGATATCCGGATTCTTTTCACTGCCGGCATCTGCTTTGTAAAACGGTTTTTCTTTAAAGCCGAAAATACTTGCCAATAAACTTTTGGGGAAACGTTTCACCATTAAGTTATACCCTTCAATAGATTTGTTGTAATCCTGGCGGGCTACATTAATCCGGTTTTCTGTTCCTTCAATCTGTGTTTGAAAATCACGGAAAGCAGCCGTGGTTTTCAAATCGGGATATGCCTCAAAAGAAGCAATCAGGCGGCTAAAAGACCCCTGCAGGTTTGCCTGTGCTTTTTGATAAGCTTCCAGCGAAGCCGGATCATTGATATCTACATTGATGGAAGTAGCCTTAGCCCTGGCTTCAACCACTGCTGTTAAGGTAGATTTTTCAAAATTGGCTGATGCTTCTACAGTTTTGATGATGCTGCTGTACAAATCAGTACGGCGTTGGTAGTTTGTTTCTACGTTACTCCACACTTTTTTTACATCCTGGTCGGCGGTAACCAAACCATTATATCCGTTGCAACCCCAAAAACCAAGGATAGCAACTATTCCAAGCATGACTAATAATCCTGTACGTTTCATAATTTTTGTTTTAAAATGTTAAGAGTTTAAAAGTAATATTTTTCGTGAATATTCTATATTAATTACTGGCTACCATAAAAGTAACCTAAATAAATTGTTAATCCTTTATTGCGGCAATACCTGGTAAAACCTTCCCTTCAAAATACTCCAGCATGGCACCGCCACCGGTACTTACATAACTCACTTTATCTGCCAGGTGAAACTTATTTACTGCAGCCACACTATCGCCGCCGCCAACCAGGCTGAATGCGCCGTTTGCGGTAGATGCTGCAACAGACTCTGCTACAGCTTTTGTTCCGCTCTGAAATTTTTCCATTTCAAAAACGCCCATGGGGCCGTTCCACAAAATGGTTTTTGACTTGCCGATTATTTCGTTGAAGATACCAACAGCTTTAGGACCAATATCCAGCCCCATCCAACCATCCGGAATGGCATCGCTTGGGCGCACTTCGGTATTTGCATCTGCCGCAAACTTATCAGCAATTACAGAATCTTCGGGCAAATGAATGCTTACATTTTTTTGTTTGGCCATTTCTAAAATATCCAAAGCGGTTTGTAAACGGTCGTCTTCGCAAAGCGAAGAGCCAATTTTACCACCTCTTGCTTTTAAGAAAGTATAAGCCATGCCACCGCCAATAATGATATCAGTTGCTCTTTCCAATAAATTTTCGATGATGAGAATTTTATCCGAAACCTTTGCCCCGCCAATGATTGCACAGAAAGGCTTTTCAGCTTCATGCAACACTTTCTCGGCACTTAATACTTCGGCATTCATCAGCAAACCAAACATTCTTTTATCTGTGGGGAAAAATTTAGCAATCACAGCTGTTGATGCATGTGCCCTGTGTGCCGTGCCAAAAGCATCGTTAATATACACGTCGCCCAACTTGCTTAATTTTTCGGCAAAAGCTTCATCACCTTTTTCCTCTTCTTTATGAAAACGAAGATTTTCTAAAAGCAAAACCTCACCCGGCCTTAACATAGATGCTGTAAGGCCAGCCTGTGGGCCTACACAATCATCTGCAAAAAACACCCTGGTGCTTCCATCTCCAATAGCAGGGTTTGTATGCCCCACATTCAGTAATTTATAAAGCGGATTTACCAAATGCTTTAATGAGTATTTATCAGTGTGGCCATCTTTTGGCCTACCCAGGTGACTCATTAAAATTACACTGCCACCATCTGTCAAAACCTTTTTAATAGTTGGGATGGTTGCTGTCATGCGGGTATCATCCGTAATATTAAACTGCTCATCCAAAGGGACATTAAAATCAACACGGATAAGGGCTTTGTGGCCTGCAAAATTAAAATCGCTGAATTTTGACATAACTATTGTTTATAAAATTAAACCGCAGAGACACAAAGTCGCAGAGCAAAAATTCTCAGCGGCTCAGCGCCTCTGCGGTTAAAAAATCATTCAATTCTGTCTTCCATGTATTCAGGAAGACGATTGAAACGGTAATTTATTTTATCAACCCTGCAAAATGATGCACTGTACGCACCAACT
>JAOAUI010000286.1 GCA_030157685.1 Ferruginibacter sp.
CAATCATACTTTTTCCATCCTGCCGTTTTTTTAATGCATAAATTTTTGCAACTGCAGCAGCATTGCCTGCATCGCAGCCAAGGCCCCAAACAGTATCAGTAGGATAGAGGATGAGCCCGCCCGATTGTAAAACGGTTAATGATTCTTTAATGTCTGTTTCAAAATTCATGGGTGTAAAATACATTCAATTTTAAATATGCACAGGCTGATGCACAAATTAATTAATTTTACAAAAAAACAAACCCATGGAATTAAAAGAACAGGTACTGGCTGCATGGGCCAACCGTGATTTATTAAAGGAAGATATTTATGCCAATGCAGTAAGGGCTGTTATTGAAGAAGTGGATAAGGGGCGTTTAAGAACTGCATCACCGGCTGAGGGTGGTTGGGAAGTTAACGAATGGGTAAAGCAGGCCATACTGATGTATTTTGCCATACAGCAAATGCAGACATTTACGCTGCCGCCTTTTGAGTTTTATGATAAAATGAAATTGAAATCGGATTATGCATCGCTGGGTGTAAGGGCCGTGCCACATGCGGTGGCAAGATATGGTGCTTACCTGGGCCGCAACGTGGTGCTGATGCCGAGTTACGTAAACATTGGTGCTTATGTAGATAAGGGCACCATGGTAGATACCTGGGCAACCGTAGGCAGTTGTGCACAGATAGGCAAGGGCGTACACCTGAGTGGTGGCGTGGGTATTGGCGGTGTGCTGGAGCCATTGCAGGCAAGCCCGGTAATTATTGAAGATGGATGTTTTATTGGCAGCCGCTGTATTGTGGTAGAAGGCGTACGGGTTGAAAAAGAAGCGGTGCTTGGAGCCAATGTGGTATTAACACAATCAACCAAAATTATAGATGTTAGCGGTGCCGAACCCATAGAGATGAAAGGTATTGTACCCGCCAGAAGCGTGGTGATACCCGGCAGCTATACCAAAAAATTTCCGGCAGGAGAGTTTGGTGTAGGCTGTGCACTTATCATCGGACAGCGCAAACCATCAACCGATTTAAAAACAAGTTTAAACGATGCACTGCGTGATTTTAATGTAAGTGTGTAGGAAAATTATAGCGACTTATAAACATCCATTACCGCTGCTGCACATTTTTGTTGTGTAAACTTTTGTGCATGTGCCATGCCTTTTTCAATCATACTGTTTCTTAAAGCAGTATCACTGGCAACGGCAAGCATGGCTGCAGCCAGTTCGTTTTCATTATCCGGATTTATATACAATGCTGCATCGCCACCGGTTTCGGGCATGCAACTGAGGTTTGATGTAATTACCGGTAACCTGCTGCACAAGGCTTCCAGTACGGGTATGCCAAAGCCTTCAAAAATGCTGGGATATATCATGGCTGTGGCCATTTGATAAATAGCCGGAAAATCTGCCGATGATTTGTAGGATGCTGATGATTGTGCAGATGGAACTTCCGATAAAAAAATAATCTTTTCTGTTAAACCATTTTCAGCAATATATTTTTTTACTTTTTGTTTGTAGGTACCGCCATCGCCAATTACCACCAGGGGTAAGGATGCATGCATTTGCTTCATCGCTTTACAGATAAGCAGTAAATTTTTCCGTTCTATAATGGACCCTACATACAAATAAAAAGCAGCGGGTAAATTGTACAACTGCCGGATTGCTTCTTTTTTTTCTGCAGCTATCATTTCATTAAAGGATGGATTGCAGCTTTGGTAACACACCACAATCTTTTCTTCGGGTATCTTGTAAAAATCAATGATATCCTGTTTTGTTTGCCCGCTGATGGCAATTATTTTATCCGCATTTTTGCAGGCGTACCTGAATTTTTTGCGGTAAATAAATGTATCCAGGGCATTGTATTGCCCCGGGTAGCGCTCAAAAATGAGGTCGTGTATGGTAACTGCCGTTTTAATGCCTGTGGCGGCAATGCCCAGGGGTATTTCGTGGCTGAGGCCATGATAAATGCTGATATGATGCTGCTGCAGGTCTTTTTTAACCCAGTTGCTGCGCCAGGCAGTTTTTAACAAAGATGCCGGAAAACCAACCGGGCAAACCGGGTGTATATTTGTAAAACCGGCTGTGTTAAACATATTGGTAATTTTTGGCGCAAACAGGTAATACACATTATCGGGGTAAAATTGCGCCAGCGATGAGATCAGCGTACGGCTGTAATGCCCCAGCCCGGTGGAGTTTTGGTAAGCCCGCTTAGCATCAAAGCCAATATTCATAAAAACAAATATACTGATAGGGTATTAATTTGTCTTTTTAGTTTTTAGCAATAAAATTTAAACAGTTCTGCTATATTTGCAATCCGTTAATCGGTTAATCGGTTAATTCGTTAATCCGTTAATTGGTTTTTAGGTTAATGAATTTATTAGTTTTACGATATACGGATCAACTGATTAACGGATTAACTGATTAACATTCCACCCGCCCAGATGGCGAAATTGGTAGACGCACTGCCTTCAGGTGGCAGCGTTCGCAAGGATGTGCAAGTTCGAATCTTGTTCTGGGCACGAAGCCGTTTCATTAGTGAGACGGCTTTTTTATTCCAGGCGAGTCTCCACTATCGGAATTCTTTAATAGACAATTGTTTAAGCTACTTGTGGGACCGCCGTGCTACGGAGCTATTCAGATATACGGCGAGTCATGCTCCACACAAAAGCTATGAGTAGAGACTCGCCTGAAAAGAAGTTTTAGTTTGTTTTTGCCTTTACAAAATTATAAAGAGTAATGTAGTCAATTTTTTGAGGCCAAATCTCCTTTGCAATACTTCCTGGAGAAACTCCTATAATGCTGGTATTTTTAAATTGATCTGTATAATAATACTTAATGTCGGCTTTATAATTTATTCTTTCCTTTACCTTTAAGTTATTTCGAAGCATTAAAAGGGTTTTATAATCTTTATCTTCTTTTCCTTCATTATAAAAAGCTGGCATGAAGAAAATTTCAATTGTATTTTCCTTAGGGCTTTTTGAAAACAGGTCTTCGCCTTTTTTGAAAGAATAAATATCTTCAATAGGCTCAATGCTTAAGACCTTATATTCAAATTTAATACTGTCGGCTTCTTTCAATTCTATTAAAATTCTGGATCCAAGCGCAAATGTAAATGTTCCGTAGTCTGTAGGAATTTTGCGGGGTATATCAGGAGTGCTTTGAGCATTGCTGGTAAGGCTCATGAGTATAGATACGCAAGCGAAAAAGAAAACCAGTTTAAGATTTTTCATTTGATTCTATTTTGTTAAAAGTATAGGGTGTTCAAATAAATTGTACACAACGGGCAGGGCTTTGTGCAGGGCTGGAATTCATTGTTCGTCCAGCCCGGAATCCCGATAACTATCGGGACTGATTAAAGATATAAAAGTACAAATTAACAAACAAAAGCCAAAGACTGAACGTCCAGCCCAGATGAAGCACAACAGCGATAAAATGACCATTGCTCCAATGTCC
>JAOAUI010000287.1 GCA_030157685.1 Ferruginibacter sp.
TAATTCCAGGTCGCCGGCTTTTACTTTATTTACGATTAAGTTTGACATCTATTTTCTTATTAGAAATTTTATAATTAAAAATCCAACCCACCTTCCCTTGCACCTTCAGCAACTGCTTTTACACGGCCATGGTAGATATACCCACCACGATCAAAAACAACTGCAGTGATGCCAAGTTCTTTTGCTTTTGTTGCAATTGCAGCTCCAACCATTTTACCTTTTTCAATCTTAGGAGCTTTCTGCGCCTGGATATCTTTTTGCCTTGATGAAGCAGACGCCAGTGTTACACCATTGTCATCATCAATTAACTGAGCATAGATATCGCTGTTGCTTCTGAAAACACTTAACCTTGGTTTAGTTGCAGCTCCGCTGATCTTTCTGCGGATGCGGTATTTAATTTTAACCCTTGCGTTTGACTTGTTGTTCATTTTATTTTATTTTTTCTCTCCGATACTGCCGGAGATCATATTAACCATTATTATTTACCTGCAGATTTACCGGCTTTCCTTCTTAATACCTCACCTGCAAACTTAACACCCTTACCCTTGTATGGTTCTGGCTTACGTAAGCTTCTGATCTTTGCACAAACCTGTCCGATCAATTGTTTGTCTATACTTTCAAAAGTGATCATCGGATTTTGTCCTTTTTCCTGGCTGGTAACTACTGATAATTCTTTAGGAATTTCAAAAACAATATTGTGAGAGTATCCTAAAGCCAAATCCAAAAGATTGCCAGTGGCAGCAGCTTTAAAACCCACACCCACCAGTTCTAATTTTTTTGTATATCCTTCTGTAACACCTTTTACCATGTTGCTGATCAGCGAACGGTATAAACCGTGCATAGCACGATGACGTATCTGATCGGTAGGACGGGTTACAGTTGCAATACCATCGTTAATTTCCAGCTTCATATCCCTGTCTAAAGTTTGCTTTAGCTCACCTTTTGGCCCCTTTACGGTAACTACATTTTCAGCATCTACTGTAATAGTTACACCAGCCGGTACTTCAATCAGTTTTTTTCCTATTCTGCTCATTGTCGATTTTTTTATTTTATTTATTATTCGATTTGTGTTCAGCCACGACGGGGGCTTAATTGTCAAATCATTGTATATTCAAATCCTCATCAGAGGAAGAAAATCTTAGTAAATGTTACAAAGTACTTCTCCACCTACGTTTTGTGCTTTTGCTTCTTTATCAGTCATTACACCTTTAGAGGTAGAAATGATAGCAACACCTAAACCATTTTTTACACGCTTCAATTCATCTGGTTTGGCATAAGTACGCAATCCCGGACGGCTCACTCTTTCTAAGCTTTGTATTACCGGCAATTTGGTATTAGCATCATATTTCAAAGCGATCTTAATCAAACCCTGTTTATTATCGTCTTCAAATTTGTACTTCAAAATATATCCTTTATCGTACAGGATTTCGGTAATACGCTTTTTCAGATTGCTTGCAGGTATTTCTACAATACGGTGATTAGCCATCTGTGCGTTACGAATTCTTGTTAAATAATCTGCGATTGGATCAGTAACCATTGTTATTTCAGTTAATTGATTAAATAATTTTTTTACAATGCGATATCCTTTTGGATACTTGATTCTTGATACTTGATTCTGGATTGAACTCTGAAACTTGTGATCTCTTATCCAGTATCCAGCATCCAGTATCCTTTTTTACCAGCTTGCCTTTGTTATGCCTGGTATTTTACCCTGCAAAGCCATATCACGAAACATGTTTCTTGATAAACCAAAATGTCTCATGTAACCACGTGGGCGGCCTGTTAGCTGACAACGGTTTTTTAAACGAACCGGTGATGCATTCTTTGGTAATAGATCCAAAGCTGCATAATCTCCGGCTGCTTTTAAAGCTGCACGCTTTTCAGCATACTTGGCAACCATTTTTTCACGCTTGATCTGCCTGGCTTCAATTGATTTTTTTGCCATAATCGTTTATAATTATTTCTTGATGTTTTTAAAAGGCATTCCCATTTCTTTAAGCAATTCAAATGCTTCTTCGTTGGTATTAGCTGTTGTTACAAAAGTGATATCCAGACCGGTAATTTTATTTACCTTATCAATATCAATTTCAGGAAAAATGATCTGCTCGGTCACACCCAGTGTATAATTTCCACGACCATCAAACGACTTGTCGTTGATACCTTTGAAATCACGTACACGTGGTAAAGACACAGAAACAAGCCTGTCTAAAAATTCATACATCTTAACTCCACGCAGTGTAACTCTTGCACCAATGGGCATATCCTTACGCAGCTTAAAGTTTGAAATGTCTTTCTTAGACATGGTTGCCACAGCTTTTTGACCGGTGATGTTTGTCAACTCGTCAATAGCAATGTCAATCAGTTTCTTATCTGTTACAGCTCCGTTCACACCACGATTTAAACAAATCTTGGTTAAACGGGGTGCCTGCATTACAGTTTTATAACTGAATTTTTTCATTAAAGCAGGTACAACATCCTGTTTGTACTTGTCTGCTAACCTGGGTTTGTTTGTTGTTGTGCTCATTATTTGATTACCTCCCCTGATTTTTTAGCGATTCTTACTAGTTTACCATTTTCCCTGGTGCGTTTAACTTTAGTTGGTGCACCGGCTTTAGCATCCCAAAGCATCACGTTACTGATAGCAATCGGAGCTTCAATTTTCACAATACCACCTTTGGTGTTTTGTGAAGTTGGTTTGGTATGCTTGGTTACGATGTTAACACCTTCTACCAATACCTTTCCTTTTTCTAAAATTATTTCCAACACTTTACGGGGCTTCTTTACATCTTTATCTTCGCCACTGATCACTACAACAGTGTCGCCCTTTTTAATGTTAAACTTTGGTTTGAATCTTGTACTCATTTTATTAATGTGCTTTTCAGCTTTATTTCGAAAAATATTATTTTTAATTACAGAACTTCAGGAGCCAATGAAATGATCTTCATGTATCCTTTATCCCTTAACTCACGAGCCACTGGCCCAAAAATACGGGTGCCTCTTGGTTCGTCAGAAGCATTCAACAATACAACTGCATTGTCATCAAAACGGATATAAGAACCATCTTTACGACGTAATTTGTTCTTTGTTCTTACAATAACGGCTTTGCTTACAGTTCCCTTTTTAACACCACCTGCAGGCATGGCATCTTTTACTGTAACAACTATTTTGTCACCGATCTTTGCGTAATCCTGTCCGCTATTACCCAATACACGGATACATAATACTTGTTTTGCACCGCTGTTATCTGCTACGTTTAATCTGCTTTCTTGCTGTATCATCTTTTTTAGCTTTTAGCTATTATTACAATTGTTAGTTATCAGAGGCTGTTTGCATAAACCAGGGTTTACCGCGGCAGCTTGACGAAAAAATTATTTTACTTTTTCAACCACTTCAACCAGTCTCCAGCGTTTTGTTTTGC
>JAOAUI010000288.1 GCA_030157685.1 Ferruginibacter sp.
GCCAAAGATGAAGCCGCCTGGATAAATGGAAGCATTATTATTGCCGACGGAGGAGAACATATCAGTTAAACAATGACAACAACAGAAATATTAAACTTACTGCCCTATTCACCGCCATTTTTATTTGCAGATGAATTGTGTGAAATATCAGAAGATGGTGTAAAAGGAACTTACACATACAAGCCCGACGAGTTTTTTTACCAGGGTCACTTTACAAATTTTCCAATAACACCCGGTGTAATACTTACTGAAACCATGGCACAGATTGGCGCCGTTTGCCTGGGTATTTATTTATTCCGCAACAAAATGCAGGGACCTGAAATTCCGCAGATTGCCCTTACATCAGTTGAAATAAATTTTCATGCACCGGTTTTCCCCGGCGAAAAAGTAACAGTGATTTCTCAAAAAAAATATTTCAGGTTTAACAAACTTTGTTGTGCTGTAGAAATGAGAAACAGCCATGATATAATTGTTTGCAGCGGCTCCATTTCCGGCTTTATAAAATCGAAGAAGTGCACGAAAGAGTAGTTATAACAGGCCTGGGAGTAACAGCACCCAATGCTGTTGGAACTGCCGCATTTACCGAAGCCATAAAGAATGGTGTTTCCGGTATCCGCTTTTATAAAGA
The DNA here is from genome assembly GCA_030157685.1 of Ferruginibacter sp. Lineage (GTDB taxonomy): Bacteria > Bacteroidota > Bacteroidia > Chitinophagales > Chitinophagaceae > Ferruginibacter. Next base: position 629 of record JAOAUI010000288.1, read on the forward strand.
ACTGGAAGCACTCAATTTCTCCTGTTGTGTAGGCGGCATTCCTCCCTTATCAGAAGAACTAAAACAACTATACTTATCTCCCCTTCAACTAAAAAATTTTAACAGCAACGGTATTTTGTATGGTTGCATGGCCGGTATAGATGCATGGAAAGATGCAGGCTTATCCATCAACGAAAACAGTGAACCGGATTGGGATAGCGGAACCGTTTTTGGAACCGGCAGTTCGTCTGTAGAAAAATTGCGTGAATCATTTTATAAGATAGATGCAGGCCATGTAAAAACACTTGGCAGTACAGCCGTTTCGCAAACCATGTTAAGCGGTATCTCTGCATACTTAGGCGGCATACTTGGTTTGGGTAATGTAGTCACTACCAATTCATCGGCCTGCAGTACCGGCACCGAAGCAATATTGATGGGTTTTGAACGCATACAATCCGGCAAAGCAAAACGTATGCTGGTGGGCGGTTGCAGCGATGACGGCCCTTACATATGGGGCGGCTTTGATGCCATGAAAGTAATGACCTATAAACATAACACTACTCCCGAAGATGCATCAAGGCCCATGAGTGCTACTGCAAGTGGCTTTGTACCAGGCAGTGGTGCCGGCGCATTGTTACTGGAATCATTGGAGACTGCGGTAGAAAGAGGAGCAACAATTTATGGAGAGGTTTTAGGCGGCGCCATGAATGCAGGTGGCCAGCGTGGTACAGGCAGCATGACTGCACCAAACAACGAAGCTGTGCAACGCTGTATTAAAAGTGCTGTTGAAAATGCTGGCATTCATGCCGGTGAAATTGATTTGATAAACGGGCACCTGACAGCAACTATAAAAGATGTGGCAGAAATAAATAACTGGTCAAAAGCTTTAAACAGAAAAGGAAATAATTTCCCTTTTATACACTCTTTAAAAAGCATGACCGGTCATTGCCTGGGCGCTGCCGGAGCTATTGAAAGCGTGGCTGCAGTAATGGGATTATATCATGGCTTTATCTTTCCATCTATCAATTGCGAAGATGTTCATCCCGATATTGCTGCCATCATCAGCACAGAAAAAATTCCTCAAAAACTTATCAAAACAAATACATTGCAGGTAATTGCAAAAGCCAGTTTTGGTTTTGGCGATATAAACAGCTGCATCATTTTTAAAAAATACAACGGATGACCACAGAAGCATTGATGGAAAAACTGAAAGGAATTGTGAAGCCTTATGTAAAGAGTGAGGAAGGTTTTAAAAACATGACGGAAAATTCTGACTTTTTGAATGACCTTAAAATAAATTCGGCAAACCTGGTAGATGTGATACTGGATATTGAAACTGAATTTGACATAATAATTGACAACGACTCGATGGAAAAAATGCTGAACGTTAAAGCTGCTATGGATATTATAACAACCAAACTCAACGAAAAGTGACCGGCAATGATATTGTAGATATAACAGCCGCCGCCGTTGAAAGCAACTGGAAACGTACAGGTTTCCTGGAGAAAATATTTACGCAGATAGAACAGGAATATATTGATAATGCAGCAGCACCAACACAAATGGTATGGAGACTCTGGACCATGAAAGAAAGTGCTTACAAAATTTACACAAGGCAATTTGGGGGTCGTTTTTTTGCTCCGCAGAAATTGAGTTGCAGCTTACTAAATAAAAATACAGGCCTCGTAACTATCAATCATATTTCTTACCAAACTATTACCAGCACTGCAAATGATTATATTTACACCATAGCCTGGCCCGAAGCATGCGCCGATTTTTACAGTGCCTGTTTTGCCATACCCGGTCAGCATAGTACCAGCCAGCAACAATTTATTTATGAAAAATTAATTGCACACTATGCAGGCATTCAGTGTGCCGATAAAAACAATTTTATTGTACTGAAAGAAAAAAACAATATTCCTTTTCTATATTGCAAAAAAGAAAAAATAAAAATACCTGTTTCCATAACGCATCATGGAAGCTATGCAGCATTCACCATTAATTAAAAATTTGTATGAATGAATTTATAACCTATGCAAAGGGAAAATTAAAAGTAGATACGAGGCTGATACTTGTATATTTAGTTGTTTATTTTACCTGGGGCCTGTGCATGAATTATTTTGGCAGTTACATGCAAATAGCAAGATTCACTTACTGGTGGCAGATCATTACCTGTTATATTTTATTTATGGTTCCGGTTTCGCTGCTGCTGCGGGGCCTGCCTTTTCATACACAATATGCTTACGGCCTCGTTGCCATGGCTCTTTGTGAGTTTGGTGGTTATGCAATCCGGAGTTCTTATGCTTACCCTGATAATTTGCTGGATAAAATTTTCAGCCCGCAAAATTTCAGCCTGGGCATGGCGCTCTTTTTTACCTTGTATTTTCCTTTGGGCAACTGGGGTGTGGGTAAAATATATACAGCACTGTTTAAAAAGAAAGCGCCTGAAACAAGTGCATAAATAATCAGTTTAGTTCTGCATCAATTTTCCGTATCAGCTTAAAATGCGCTTTTATATCTGCCAGAAATTTTCTTCCTTTTTGAAAAGGCCATGGCTTAATTCCCTGGCTGCTGTTGTATTTACAAATCTGGTATAAAGCTTTCCAGTGTTTTAAAATTTCTTTGTACGCACCAATCAAAGTATAGCCGGTATCATAAAAATGATTGGGCTCGGCACCGCAGCCATTGTACTCCAGTATGGTAAAATTTTTACCGTTCTTCAGGTCTTCCACATTACTGCACATAATATCATAACGGCCATAAAAAAAATCATTGATGCTGAGGCTTATTT
>JAOAUI010000289.1 GCA_030157685.1 Ferruginibacter sp.
CGCTGTGAATTATACCTGGTGGAAGGGGACTCGGCCGGTGGTACAGCCAAACAAGGTAGAGATAGAAGCTACCAGGCCATTCTTCCTTTACGTGGTAAAATTTTGAACGTAGAGAAAGCGATGGAGCATAAGATTTACGATAATGAGGAGATACGCAATATGTTTACCGCATTGGGTGTAAAGATTGGTACACCAGAAGATCCTAAAGCACTGGACTTATCAAAACTGCGTTATCATAAACTCATCATTATGACGGATGCTGACGTGGATGGTAGCCATATTGCCACGCTGATATTAACCTTTATCTTCCGGTACATGAAAGAACTGGTTGAGCAGGGATATGTATTTATTGCACAGCCGCCCTTGTACCTTGTTAAAAAAGGAAAGGACCAGTCTTATGCATGGACAGATGAAGAACGTAAGGCATTAATTAAACTATACGGACAGGGGAAAGATGAAAGTGTAAACACACAGCGCTATAAAGGTTTGGGAGAAATGAATGCTGAGCAGCTTTGGGAAACCACCATGAACCCGGCAACCCGTACCTTAAAGCAGGTTACCATTGAAAGCTCTGCAGAGGCAGATCGTGTGTTCAGTATGTTGATGGGAGATGAGGTTCCGCCACGCCGTGAATTTATTGAAACGCATGCCAAATATGCTAAGATTGATGTGTAATACCATCTTGATTTTATAGTAGCCCAAAGGGCTACGTTAAAACCTTAGATGGTATTATGCCGATGGCAAACTGCAATAGGGTAAATGCTATAAATCGGCATAAAAACCGGCTTTTTCAAGCTAAAACCAAGGTTTTTTAAAATATTTTTTAATATCTTTTATCACCATTTTTAAAGGGGCTTTAGCCCCTTTTTTATTAGTTGTAACCTGTTTAGTATAGAAAGACCCGATTAAACCTGCTTTTGGGTAAATGACTGGCTGTTAAGGCTTTTAAGCTGGATATTATGTATAATGGCCATGTTACCGGCTATATATTTACAGTTTTTAAGTATAAAATGAATCATCAATAATTGGGGATAACCAGATGGCTTTATAGCTGATTTCAAGCTGAATCCCGTAGCGGATTTTTGCCAAAACCAATATTTTCTGTAGCTTGTAACCTGAAGCTTACTACTTCAACCCATATTTACTAACCATATAAATTCATTAAAATGTCAAAAATGCTAACAGCCTATTGCATGAAAACAAAGGAAAAAAACGTTCCAATGCAGGATGCAGTAATAACTAAAACTTCCCGTGGCGGCTATATGGCCCAGGGCAACGACGGTAAAGGCAACAAAATGACCACCATGCTTAGCGAAGCTAATGCACTGCAAGCGGTTAAAGACGGGGTTGCTAAAAAAGCCTGGTAAGTTTAAGCTTAAAATCAGTAAGGCCGTTCATCAAAAGATGAGCGGCCTTTTTAATTAAATACATTGTTATTTCAATTTATTGATTAAATAAAAACATTAATTTCAATAAAATATAATCCCTTTTTAATGAAAACGAGTGCTTTTATTTTTTTGTTTCTATTCTTCAATTGTGCAATACAGGCTCAGGATAATATCCCTTCTTATGGTAAAATTGATAAAGCCGACCTGCAAATGCAGGACTGTAGTTTTGACCCCGGGGCAGAAGCGGTGATTTTACTGGACATAGGTGAAATTGAATTCAATTACATTAATAATACAGGCTGGGTATCCGAAAGCAAATATCGCATACGGATAAAAGTATTGAAAGAAAAAGCTGTCAGCATGGGCGAAATAAAACTTTCGTATTATTCAAAAAGCGGACGGGAGGGCATATCAAATATCAGCGGCATCTCGTACAATCTTGATGCAAACGGCAACATAGAAGAATCAAAACTGGAAAGCAGAAACATTTATGATAAGGTAATTAACAAAGAATTTGCTGAAATATCATTTGCATTACCCAATGTAAAAACCGGAACCGTTTTTGAATACAAATATAAAAAGACCCGCAAATCGTACAGCTATATTCCTACCTGGAATTTTCAGCAAACTATTCCCGTAAGGTATAGTGCATATAACGTTATCATACCCGAATATTTTCAGTTTACTTTACTGCTAACCAAGCGCCAGGAAATGGAAAAGAAAGACAGCAAGGGTATTCAGGAGGGAACCTGGTACATTATGCGTAACATAAAAGGGCTGAAAGATGAGCCATTCAGCTCCGGAAGAATAGATTATCTGCAAAGGATAGATTTTCAGCTTTCAACCATCAATGCACCGGGTTATTATGAAGAAGTAAGAACAACCTGGGCAAAAATTATTGTGGAATTACAGGAAGACGAAGATTTTGGCTTGGCGCTAAAAAAGAACCTGCGGGGGGTTGATGATATTTTGACAACCGTAAAGGCGATGCAGAAAACCAATGAAAGAATAAGGGCAATTTATAATTATGTGCAGCGTAATATGCAATGGAATAATCAATATGATATTTACTCCGATAAGGGAATTAAAGAAGCCTGGGATAAAAAGAACGCAAACATTACCGATATTAATTTCATTTTAATAAACCTGCTGAAAGAAGCTGGTGTAGTTGCAAAACCCTTACTGGTAAGTACAAAAGATCATGGAATGGTAAATGCGCTTTATCCTTTTTTAAGGCGGTTTAATGCTGTGCTGGCTTATGTAAAAGATGGGGATGTTGAATACATTATGAATGCAGCTGATAAATATAATCCATACAACCTGGTACCTTACGATGTTATAAACACCAATGCACTGGTAGTTGATAAATCGGTTGAAACTTTAATACCGCTGACTGGTACCGATAAATATAACAGCAATGTTTTTTTTACCTGTGGTGTGGAATCTGACGGAAAAATAGCGGGCCAGGCCACATTAAAAAGTTCGGGTTATGCCAGAAATATCCGCATGAATACTTTTAAAAAAGATAAGTTAAAAGAAATGATTGAGGATAATGAAGGAATAACCATTAAAGTAGATTCTTTAACTGTTAACAACCAGGAAGATGAACTGCTGCCATTTGAACAGGCAGTGCAATTTAGCGGTAATATGCAGGAAGGAGGTGGCTATTTTTTTCTGCCTTGCAACCTGTTTACGGGCCTGGGTAAAAATCCGTTTATTGAAGAGAACCGGGTAATGCCTGTTGATTTTAACTTTCCTAAAAGTTATGTAGTAACCGGCACTTATTATTTGCCTGAGGATTATGTTGTGAATGAACTGCCAAAAAATACCAGGCTGATGATGCCCGATACCAGTATAATTTTAGCCCGTAAAATACAGCAGGATGGTAATATCATTTCATTCAGGGTTACACTGGATCTGCTGTATGCCGATTATATTGTTGAAGGGTATCCCTACATAAAAGATTTTTTTAAAAAAATGTATGCCATTCTTG
>JAOAUI010000290.1 GCA_030157685.1 Ferruginibacter sp.
GCAGTATGGTATTTTCATCCTTCTGCAGGTTATACCAGTAAAACGATGAAGCTACCGATGCCCTGAAACCATTGATACTGCCATAACCCATGCTATAGTCATCGCTGATGCCGGCAGCACACAGGCTTTGATACCCATCGGGCAAATTAAACCGGATATAGTGCTGCCTCGACCTGGTTATGGCCTTTTCGCTCATATCCTCCAGCTGCTGCTTTTCTGTTTTCAGTAAAACTGGTTCATCGCCACTTTGCCAGCTCGGGTGCAAACCCACCGTAAACTTATTGGCATGTTTGCGAACCAGTTTCCACATAGCATCTTTTTGCGGCAGGATATTTTTATCATATTGACTGTTTTTTTGGGCCACTAAAAAAAAGTAAACAGGCTGCAACTGTTTTTTTTCATGCAAGTCTTTCAGCCAGTCATAACAATCAAAGGGGTCTTTGTCAAGGCCTGATAAAACTTTTAAACGTTCTGTGGATGGCAATCTTAAAAAACCGCCCAGGTTTCTTATTAAACCCTTGTACTTATATGAAAAGGCAATATCAATATCATACGTGGGAAGAAAGTTGAAAGTTGGGAATTTAAAATTGAGCGTTGAGAATTTCTCTTTCAGCTTACCTGCAAAAGAGTTTATCCAGGTATTTATCAAAGGCAATTTCAAAAACCCTTGCTGATATGCCAGTGAGTTCTCGTATGCATATCGGCCATACATATCTTTTTCATGAGGCAGGTATTCCTCGTAACGGGTAATTAAATAAAAAGATGCTGCAAAAATATCAAAGGGAAAATCGCTGTTTTCTGTTTTAAAAAAAGCCTTGTAATTATTTGCCGTAAAACATGCAATGGTTTGTGGCTGTATATTTTTTTCAAACAGCAGGCCATGGTTTTGTATTTGAAATGCATCATCAGTAAATGCTGAATCGCTATAGTTAATTTTTGGCCCTGTGTGCGCTTTAAATTTTTCTGCATCAATGGTAAGGTTGAACTGCAAGCCCAGCTGCTCCTTAAAAATAAAAGAACAGATATAAAGTAATCTTGCTGAACCGGTATGTGAGTAGATAAGTAGCATTTCAACACAAAATAAATAAGTCCTGCCATTGCAGGACCATTTTAATTTTTTAATTGATCATTTTTAATTCTTATACCGTTCCTTCCACAGTTGGTTAAATGTTTTCTGGCTAAAGTTCAAATCGCTCCGGTTCCTGTTCCAGCCCTTAAACATGCCGTTAACCACTTTGTTCTTTAATTTACCGCTGCCCATATTCATAAAACCTCTTTTCAAACTCGCCAGCCGCCAGGCTTTCCAGGCCATACGTTCGGTAAAAGTTGTTAAGCCTTCTTCTACCGATTCGTGCCTGTTTTCCAAAAGCAGTTCGTGCAGGTTTATTTTTACTGCACACACTTCGGTACAATTACCGCAAAGTGATGATGCATAACTTAAGTGTTTGAATTCTTCCATACCCTGCAGGTGTGGCGTAATAACGCTGCCGATGGGGCCGCTGTAAGTAGCGCCATAAGCATGTCCGCCAATATTTTTATAAATGGGGCATGCATTCAGGCAGGCACCACAACGTATGCAGTACAGGCTCTCTCTTTGTTTTGGATTTTGTAAAATATTGGTACGGCCGTTGTCCAGTAAGATCACATACATTTCTTCCGGTCCGTCGGTTTCGTTTTCCTGCCTGGGACCGGTAACAATGGTATTGTACACGGTAATTTTTTGCCCGGTACCAAAGGTTGAAAGCAATGGCCAAAACAACCCTAAATCTGTTAAGGAGGGGATCATTTTTTCGATACCCACAATAACAATATGTGTTTTAGGAAAAGCGCAACTCAACCTGGCATTGCCCTCATTTTCGGTAACAGCAATGCCGCCAATATCGCTGATGATGAAGTTGGCACCGGTAACACCAACCTCGGCCTGTACATATTTTTCACGCAGTATTTCTCTTGCCTTAAGTGTTAACTGCTCCGGTGTAAAATTGATGGGCGTGCCTAATTTTTTGTTGAACAGTTTGGCAACATCTTCCTTGTTTTTGTGCATGGCCGGTGTTACAATATGGTAAGGGGCTTCGCCATCCAGTTGCTGAATATATTCTCCCAGGTCGGTCTCCACACTTTCAATACCATTTGCTTCCAGTGCTTTATTCAGGTGAATTTCTTCGGTAACCATGCTCTTGCTTTTTACCACCGATCTGCAGTTTTTTTCTTTGCAAATTTTTAAAACCTCTTCAATGGCCTGGTCGCTGTTTTCTGCCCAAATCACTTTACCACCACGTTTGGTAAAATTTAGTTCAAATTCTTCCAGTTGCTGGTCAAGGGTTTCAATGGCACGCCACTTAAGGTTCTTGGCTCTTTCCCTGGCCAGGTGTACATCGGCAAACTGCTCTTTGCCTTTAGGTACCGATGCATTGTATTTGCCAATATTAAAATTAATTTTGCGCCTGTGATCCAGGTCGGCAGCTTTAACGGTGCTCTTGGCTATAAAGGTTTGTGATTGTTCCGACATGTTAATTTTTTTGTTACCGGCTGTTATACCCAGATGAAACTTCATTGGCGACGCTCCATTCGACAGCGGTAATTCTTATCATCTTTTATAGAAGCAAAGATAGAGTTTTGCCTTTATACTTACCGGGCATAAAATACCGTGTGGAGGGTATTTCTTTATGTTTGAAGGAGCGCTAACTTTATCCTTCAATCAAAATTATTATTATGAAAAAGCAGTTCATACTTTTTGTTTCTTTAATGACATTTGTATTTGGCAGCATGGCGCAGAGTTCAATTTATTTACCCATGATGATTATAAATGATGATGGGAGCACAGGATCTTATGATATTCAAAAGGGAGATAAACTGGTGTACCAGGTAAAAGCCGGTGGCAACGAATATGATTTTATTGTAACCATAAATGATGAAAATGAAAAAGGTATCGATTTTAATTATGAAATGACCAATGCAAATAAAACCAGCGGCCATGTTACCATAAGTGCCAAAGCCAAAAGCGAAGCAACCAAATATGTAAACTTTTTTCGTGGTGGCGAACTGAAACTTACTGATGCCTGTACCATCTGGTTATCTGGTAAAAACTTCGGCGATATGCCCAACAAAAAAACTACTATGACCCTTGATAATGGCGCACCCGAAACATTTTACCGCCCCGAAAAAGATGAAGTAAACCCTGTTGTAAAAATAAAAGGTGAGGATAAAAAGCTGGATGCTTTTATAATTAACAATGCTGCAGATGGCACGGGTAACAAAACCATGTGGATCAATGGCATTTCCAGTAATTCATTAATTGTAAAAATGGACCTTGGCTGGTCAATTGTTTTGAAGGAGATAAGATAATATGATGCGCTGCTTTATTTTTCTTT
>JAOAUI010000291.1 GCA_030157685.1 Ferruginibacter sp.
CCACTTTACGCTCGCCATTTTTAAGAAAAGCCACTACCGACGGGGTTGTACGGCGGCCTTCTTCGTTTGCAATAACCACCGGCTCGTTGCCTTCCATTACAGATACGCAGCTGTTGGTGGTTCCTAAGTCAATTCCTATGATCTTTCCCATGATATAAATTTTTGTTGTTCACTGATATTTGGCAATGATTATGCCATTTGGGGATTTGTGCAATTTTGGCAGATAAGTTTATTACCGCAGAGACGGGGAGGCGCTGAGTAGAACATTTCCTCTCCGCCTCCCCGCCTCTGCGGTTTAGTCTACCTAAGCACAGCCGGGTCTTCAATTACATACACCGTACTGTCTTTTACATAAGGCAGGTTTTGCCCAAACTGGTTATTAAACAGGTGGCGGAAGAAGTTTACATTGCTGCGGGGCATGTTAACAGTATCTACAGCTGCAGGGAACCGTACAAAGCAGATATTATCGTAATTATAGGGGTGGTAACTATCAGGAATATAATCGTAAAAGCCATGGTCGCTCATGATGATGACGATGGCGTTGGGGTCATTGGCGTTGATCTTTTTTACCAGCCCTTTAATGATATTGTTGGTGTATTTTAAATAGGCAAGATAAAGTGATTTATCGGCCAGGTATTTCAGGCTGAGTATTTTTTCCGGCGGATTAAGAGCACCTGAACTATCCCGGTAAAACTGCCCGTGTGGCAGTAAAAAATGAGCGTAACAAAACCGGGGAATAGTGGCAGGGGTTGCGGCGGTTTCCAGCACATCTTTTTCTAACTGCCGGTTGTATCCGTCTTTGCGGTACATAAAATGTTCCTTTAAAAAATTTATGCTGTACTTACCGGTAACAAACCACCAGCCAATATTTTTCATCAGCCGGTTGTGAAATATTTTATTGGTGAGCAGGGCCGCATGTATGGGAAATAATCCGTTTGATTGATAGAGTGCGGGGTGGCCTTTAATATCGAAGATGGAATTATTCTCTATGCTGTAGCCCATGGCTTTAAAGATGGCGGGCACCTGTGCATTGCGTATTTCACCAAAGCGATGTTGTATATCGGGTTGGGTAAGTTGTTGGCGGTTGTAATTTTCGGGCACGTACTGCATGTTTAAAATGCTTGACATGCTGAAGGGCGTAAAATCGTAATTGGCAAATGTGGGCAGCTGTTGAAAATGCTGCTGCTGCAAAAAATGGTAGAAGCTGTCGTTTTTAAAATGAAAACTATCGTTCAGGCTCTTGTAACCGGCATATTCATCAAACAGTAAAAAATAAACATTGGGTTTTGCTGTTACTTTAGATTGATCGAATACAACCTGGTTGGGGTACACAACTTCTTTATAACCGGTGGCTTTGCTTATCAGTAAAACAATATCGGAAACACAAAAGATAATGAAGAGTACATTCAGGTACAGGAATAGTTTTTGATAAAGCTCTTTGCTTTTTTTTAACCACCAGGCAACCAGTATGTTTACAACCAGCAATACCGGCAGCAGCACGGTGTATGATTGCAGGAAATGCAAAAAGGAAGTTGTTTTAAAAAGATCATGTATGGCACCAAAAAACAAATACCAGAGCGCTATAAAAAAAGTTAGCAGCGCAGCAAAGAAATGATTTTTTGCAAACAGCCATACCAATGCAAAAAAAACGGCCATGCATAAGATGATAATGCCGCCCACTTCCATTACTTCGTACACATTGAGGTAGCCATAGTTCTCTACACTGCCGTGCAGGCAAAAGAACATTGCCAGCAAAATTAAAAAGAAAGGTATTTTTTTTAACAGGACCATTATTTGCGTGTCATTAAAAATAAAATGCGGTTGGTATTACCCACTTTTTCTTCCCGTACAATTTTATATTTTCCGGCGAAGATGGACCTGAAATTTTCCAGTGAATAATCATCAAAAATATCTTTACGGTTTTGCAGCAACAGTTTTACTTTTTCATCTTCTTTGGGTACAAATTCAATAATAAGGTGCTCTCCTATTGGTTGCAGCCAACCGGCAATAAAACGCAGGGGAATGTTTTTTGCGATGGCCAGGTGATGCACCAGGGCAAGTGCCAGTACCAAATCAGCTTTCAATCTTGTTGTTATGGATTCTCTTTCTGCATTGGCCCAGCCAATAGCAGGTGATGGTACGGTAAGGTCATTAACCAGCGGCAGTATATTTTGTACACGCTCTTTTTTTATTTTAAGGTAGAGATCATTGATGCAGTTACTATCGGCATCGGTGGCAATTACATTTTTATCTTCGTTAAAAAGCAGGCTGAAATGCCCATCGTTGGCACCCAGGTCTACCACGTTTTTAAAATCAACAAAATTACTGAAGGATTTAACCAGTGTTGTTTTAGCTGCCAGATAATCATCACCTAAAATGGTATCGGTATAATAATCATCCCAGGTGGTTTTTACTTTTTTGGGCGATAGTTTTTGTACAAAACTTTCCAGCCCTTTTAATAACAACTCCAGTTTTTGTTTCGGGAAATTATTCTCTGCACCCGGTTTTTGTTTTTGCTTACCCGAAAATTTTGCCTGCAGGTGAACGTGCAAAAATGTACCCATATTCCAGCGTGATCTTTTGGGCAATAAGTTTACCAGCACATCCATAGGTATGCCGTTGGGATAAACCGTAAACAGTTTATTGGTATCGGGATGGCAGTAATGCATGAGCAGCAGCGGTGCTAAAAAACATTCGCTGAACTGGTGGTAGGCTATCCAGGGTTTACCGGCTTGGTAATTTTCGAAAGAGAGTGTATCAATAAAAAGCGGCTTACCGTTAACGAACTGAACATTAAAAGGTGTGGCATCTTTCAGTATCATTTCTTTTTTTAAAGATGCCAGGGCAATCTGCAGGGTGAGCAGGGCAGCATCTTTCCACATATCAAAACTCCATTCGTATGGGTAGCTGATGAAGGAAAGTTGTTGGGGCAGCAGCACTTTGCCATCAACAAAATTAAATTCAGCTGTTTCGGTAATTTCCTGGTGCGGAATAAGTTTGTTGGCTTTTAGCAGTTCATCATACAGTCCGCTGTTCATTAATTGCCGGTAATGCAGTTCATAGTTGGGATGGATATAGCGGTAAACCTGATCGTTCTGTTTAAAAACAAAACCGCTGTTATCTCTGTATGAAGCTGGATTGGTTTGCATTATTTATTGAGGTATTAAACAGGGTTGCCAACCTTTTAAAGGTTGGCAACCCTTGACAATTTATTCAGTCTTATCTTTTTCTTCTTCCTTCTTTGCTTTTTTACCGGTAAAAAATGTTTTTATACTCAGCCAGAAGTTTTTAAAGAAAAAACTAACGCCCAGCACCGCAGCAATGATCATCTGCAGAATATAACTGCCGCTTCCGGGATCGATGTATA
>JAOAUI010000292.1 GCA_030157685.1 Ferruginibacter sp.
GAAGGAAAATTAATTTTGATTGACAACGGCATGGGCGATAAACAGGATGCGAAATTCTTTGGCCATTATTATTTGCATGGTGATGATACACTAGATAAATCGCTGGCAGTTCATGGTTTTACCAAGGACGATATTACCGATGTTTTTTTAACGCACCTGCATTTTGATCATTGCGGTGGAAGTATAGTGAGAGAAGGCGATAAATTAGTTCCTGCATTTAAAAATGCCACTTTCTGGAGTAATGAAGCTCACTGGAAATGGGCAACAGAACCCAATGCAAGAGAAAAAGCAAGTTTTTTAAAAGAGAATATTTTACCTATCCAGGAAAGCGGGCAATTGAGACTTTTGAACGTTAGTGGTGAAGTAGCCAGTTCCAAACTCACGACTCATGACTCCCCACTCTCGACTAATTTATCCTTCTTCACCGTAAGCGGCCACACCGATGCGATGATGCTACCCAAAATAAATTACAATGGTAAAACCATTGTATTTATGGCCGATCTGTTGCCATCGGCTGCCCACATACCACTGCCATATGTAATGGCCTACGATATGTTTCCGCTTACTACCTTAAATGAAAAGAAATTATTTCTTACCGAAGCAGAACAAAATAATTATGTTTTGTTTTTTGAGCACGACCCATTGATCGAGTGTTGCACACTTCAAATGACAGAAAAAGGAATCAGGGTTAAAGAAACTTTTAAGCTGAGTAATTTATAATACTACCTCTCTTTAATTAAAGAACTTAACGGATACCGCAGGTTTTTATAACCCATCATATCCACTTTAATGCTACCAACTGCAATCGGGCTTTCGGCCCTTAACAGTACATGGTTGGGGTCATCACTCAGCCAGGCGGTCATTTTTTCGCCGCCTTCAAAAATGGTTCCTTTAATTAGCAACGGCCTTATTTTAACCGCATTAAATTTCCCGTAGCGGGTTTTTATGGTCTCTTTGCCCATGTAACGGATGTACATGTGAAATATTTCATCATCCAGGAACATATCAAAGAGTATTTTGTCGTTCACTTTGTATTTATCAAAATTAATATTGCGGGCATAATACACCATGCTCACCACATCCTGTATACAATCGGTAACTTTAAATACACCATTGGTGCTTACAGCCGTATTGGCTTCATGATTAAAGGTTACATTGTTGTATTTTTTATAACCGCCTTCATCAATATTGCGTACAAATTTATAGGGCAGCAGGTCGGTAGTATCTACATAGCTTTCGTACCTGTCACGCACTTTAAAAAATCCATCAAAAAATGAATAGGTAGAACCCGTACCAACCAGGTGATAAACAGCCTTGCCATTATACCGCTCCAGCGAAGAGGTAAACGTAGCTTCGCCTGCACCTACGTACATGCCAAGGGTGCTGTAAAACACTTTCATTTTTATTTCTTCATCTGCTTTAAAAGCAGTGTTCCTGATGTTACAGGGGTCGTTATTTTTTGCCGTAAAACTTAAACCACAAAGGGCAATCATTAAAAAAGCCGGTTTAAAGTAGGGGATCATTTTTCTTTTTTTATTTTAATTCCTAAAATTAATAAACTCCCGATTAGGGCCGGGATAAAAAGGTTAACAAACCAAATGCCAAAAGTTGCTGTCAGTATCCCGATGGTATTGCTGCTGTACGAAAATAATGTTTTTGCAACCGTACCCCTTATGCCCAGATCTGCAATGGCAAAAGAAGGAATGATGGCCAGTATCCAGAACATAACGGTAATGATCCATAATCCTGTCCACACATTTTGCTCTACCTGCAGTAACTGCAGCATAAAGATGTATTGTAAAACGAAAACTACATAGCGGAAGAAAGATATAGACAATAACCTTAACAAAATTTTCGCATCAAATGTTTCCAAAACGTTAATGTACTTCGAAAATCTGTCAGCATATGGCAGCTTTTCCAGCAAACGTATCAGCCAGTTCATCCTGAAAAAGAAAAAAATAAAAATAAGGGTACCCAAAATACTGCCGCTTAAAAAAATGCGTAGCCAAAAAACAGCAATGCCCAGCGAAGCTGCTGAAGCATTTGAGTGAGTCAGTAACCAGATCAAACCAAAGCAACCCATCAGCATGGTAATAATTAACTGCGCCATACCGCCGGCAATAGAAAGTGTAATGGCTTTAATGCGTTTGCCATCATCTATAAAAAGTATACGGCCGGCGTATTCTCCCATGCGGTTGGGCGTGTTTAGCGAAAAAGTTACGCCACATAAAACAGATTTAAATGCAGCCATAAAAGATACTGGTTGCAATACCTTTAGCAGCAACTGCCATTTCCTTGCTTCAAGCCCCCAGTTCACAAAAACAAATACAATCACCATCCAAAACTTCCAGGCACCTGCACCAAATGGCAATGTTTTTATGATGGCAATGGAGGTATCTATATCGGGCTGGGCCTTCACCTGCTGGTAAAGCGAATAAAAAAGCCAAACCGCCAGTAAGGGTCCAACAAACCACTTGAGTAATATTTTGATACTTTTGTTCAATACACAATGTTAGTTCAATTATAAAGGCCGAAAAAATTTAAAGGAATTGCAAAAAAAAACGAGCATCATTTTAGGGATCGATCCGGGGACTATCATCATGGGTTACGGATTGGTAAAAGTAACCGGAAATAAAATTTCATTACTGGAAATGGGTGTTTTGCAACCCGGCAAAGTAAAAGACAGTTACAAAAAACTACAGCTGATATTTAATACTGTAAGCGGCCTTATCACCAAATATCAACCCGACACTTTTGCTATTGAAGCTCCGTTCTTTGGCAAGAATGTGCAGAGTATGCTGAAACTTGGCAGGGCACAGGGTGTTGCCATTGCGGCGGCCATGCGTCATGGATTGGATGTAACGGAGTATTCGCCTAAAAAAGTAAAACAATCTATAACCGGCAACGGTAATGCTGCAAAAGAGCAGGTAATGAAAATGCTGCAGCAGATTCTGTCTTTTACCGAAGACCCAAAACATTATGATGCTACCGATGCTTTGGCTGTTGCCGTTTGTCATTACTTTCAGCAAAAAACAGCCTTGCCGGGCAACGGCGAAAAGGTAAGCGGCTGGAAAGATTTCCTGGCAAAAAACCCTGATAAGCTGAAAACAAAAAAATGACAGGCATTTACTTAACCTGCTTTTAACAAATTTTAGCCCCGCACAGGTTAATTTCATATTTGGTTTCAAAATATAACAGCAGATGGTCATTCGTTCAAGAACATTGAGGTTGGTGATTTTAACAAGCACGGTGCTTATCACCATCATTGTAGCTATACAACTGGTGTGGCTGCAAAAAGTGTATTTATACGAAGAGAAGCAGTTTAATATCAATGTATCTAAAAGCATACGCAGTTTATACA
>JAOAUI010000293.1 GCA_030157685.1 Ferruginibacter sp.
AACTGAATGGAACAGGTTTGCTAAACAATCCTGATTTTGTACCTCAGTGGTTGCAGGAAGGCGATGTGGTAGAAATGGAAATTGACGAACTGGGAAAATTGAGCAATACTATTGTAAAGGATGAAAGTGATTTTTCGATATTAGCGTTAAAGAAAGTTTAACCGCAGAGACGGGGAGGCACAGAGGAAATTTATTTAGTATGACTAAGGAAAGATATAATGAACCTGGAGGAATTATACTTGATTCCTGCATTTCTGTTCATAAAGAAAAAGGGCCCGGGTTATTAGAATCAGTTTATGTTTTTGCATTATTAAAAGAATTTGAGATTAGAAATATAAAAGCTTCAGCTAAAATAGGATTGCCACTGATTTATAAAGGATTTGATACAGGCAAATACTATGAAATGGATTTATTGATTGAAGATGAAATTGTTATTGAGGTAAAATCAGCTGAGATTATGAATCCGGTTTTTATGGCTCAAATAATTTCTTATCTGAAATTATCTGACAAAAAGACTCGGTTATTTGGTAAATTTCAACGTTGTAAAAATGGTAGATGGATTTAAAAGAGTAGTAAATAATTTTTAAAACTGCGCCTCCCCGCCTCTGCGGTAAAAATAAATAAATGATCATTAACTTAAAAGATATTAAACCTGCCGATGTACAAAACTACCTGCAGCATGCCATTGCACCAAGGCCTATCTGTTTTGCATCTACAATAGATAAAGAAGGTCATGTAAACTTATCGCCTTTCAGTTTTTTTAATTTATTTTCTTCCAATCCACCAGTTGTAATTTTTTCGCCGGCCAGGCGGGTAAGAGATAATACCACCAAGCATACTTTACAAAATGTGCTGGAAGTGCCCGAAGTGGTCATCAATATGGTTGATTATGATATGGTGCAGCAAACATCCCTTGCCAGTTGCGAGTTTCCAAAAGATACCAATGAATTTATTAAAGCGGGGTTTACTGAAGAGAAGGCAACGCTTGTTAGTCCGCCCATGGTAAAAGAAAGCAAAGTAAAACTCGAATGTAAAGTTTTAGAAATTAAACCGCTGGGCACCGAAGGCGGCGCAGGTAACCTGGTAATTTGCGAAGTGCTTTGCATGCACATTGATGAGAGTATTTTGGATGCCGAGAATAAAATTGATCAAACGAAGTTTCATCATGTGGCACGACTTGGCGGCGATTGGTATGCAAAAATTAATGAGACCAATTTATTTAAAGTTGCCAAACCAAATACGCAACTGGGTATTGGTGTAGACTTATTGCCAGAAAGCATTCGCAAAAGCAGCATACTTACCGGTAATAATTTAGGACAGCTGGCCAATGTACATGAAATGCCATTTGTTGATCCGGCTTTTCATGATGACAGGTTGAAAAACATCATTCAGTACTTTTCCATTAACCCCGATGAGATGGATAAGGAACTGCATCGTTACGCCAAAGAATTACTGGATGCCGGCAAGGTAACTGAAGCCTGGCAGGTGTTACTGGCAGATTATTAAATTGCTTTTAACTTTTTATCTACCTGCAATATTATATTTTCACAGGATGAAAAAACTAATTGCTGCCATCCTGTTTCCATCCATCTGTTTTGCTCAAAAAGCCTACGATTATAAAAATTTAGTGCTGGAAGGTGGCGGCGTACGTGGACTTGCCTATGCCGGTGTATTTAATGTGCTGGAAGAAAAAGGAATTCTGCAACAGATAGAAAAAGTGGGAGGGTCATCGGCAGGATCTATTGCCGGTATGTTGGTAAGCATTGGCTACAATGCTGCCCAAATAGACAGTCTGATGATGGAACTGCCCGTTCAAAAATTTAAAGATGGCTACGGCGGGCTGGTTGGAAAATACAAAAGGCTTAAAACAGATTTTGGTATTTTTAAAGGCGATGCATTTGAAAAATGGATACAGCAATTAGTTGCACATAAAACCGGTAAACCCGGTTTAACTTTTGAGCAGCTACATGAGTTGCATCAAAAGAACAGCCTCTATAAAGATTTTTATTGCACAGGTACCAACCTCAGCAAACAACAGCTTGAAATTTTTTCTTTTGAAACCACACCCAACATGCCGTTGGCTTTGGCAGTACGTATCAGTGGTGGTGTGCCTTTGTATTTTGAACCGGTAGCTTTAGATAACCGCCTGCAAAAGATAAAAAAATCTGATAAAGCTTCTTTTGTAAATTATTATGTTGATGGCGGCATGCTGAGCAATTATCCCATCAGCATGTTTGACACCTGCGAAGAAGGTGGAAACAACCCGCTTTTATGCAACAAAGTAAAATTCAACAACCAAACCATTGGTATTAAACTGGAGCGCCCACAGCAGATTGATTCATTAAATGAAAACAAGATCCGGATACCGGACTATGATATCAATAAATTTTCTGAATACCTTTCTGCATTTTCCAATTTATTAATGGAAACCCTTAGCAGAAAATACCCCGGCCTGGAAAATGAAAAGGGCAGAACGATTTATGTAAGCCAGGGAAATATTTCTTCCATCATTAAAAAAACAAAGCAGCAGGATAAACTGCTGCTCTATCAAAACGGCGTTAATGCCGCCAATAATTTCTTTTTACACAATCAATAACATTACAGGAAACCGCCAAATACTTTCTTCAGCAAATCAGTAGTCCTGGCTGCAAAATTAGTACGGATATTCCTTTCCTCCTGTGCCACCAGGTCAAACAATGCATTGGTAGCTTTGGTGGTTACATAACCGGTAAGATCAGGATTTATCTTTTTAAATACAATGGGCAGGCTGTTATATTTATTCACCATATCGCTGTAATATTTTGTGGCATTTACTTTATCAAGCGATGATTTAATGATTGGTGTAAATGCTGCAACCAACTGTGCCGTTGTTTTCTCCCTGAAAAAATGCGTAGCACTGGTATCGCCATTTCTTACCAGTCCAATGGCATCCTGTATGCTCATACTCTTAATGGCATTTACAAAAATAGGTTTGGCGTAACCCGCTGCATCTTCGGCACCGCGGTTTATTTGCAAAATAGCTTTATCAACCATGCTGCCAAATCCCAAATCTCTTAATGTATTCTCAACTTTTTTTGCATCCTCCGGTATCAATATTTTATAAAATGCATCTTTAAAAAACCCATCTTCTTTATTTAATTTTAGCACGGCACCTACCAAACCCTGTCCCAGGGCTTCTTTAATACCTTCGCCGGCTTCGGCTTCTGTAACACCCGTCATTTGAGGCAGTTGCTTAATAACATCGCAGCCATAAAACAGGCTCGAAAATAATACGGCAATAAAAAATCTTTTCATAATCATTATTTTGTTTAATAAATATATGAAAGTATATGGCAATTCCGGTGCCAGAAACC
>JAOAUI010000294.1 GCA_030157685.1 Ferruginibacter sp.
AAAGTGATTTTTCCAAAGCCACCCTGGTTAAATGGGACAAAACAGATGAATTTTACTTCGCTTCGTTTTTATTAAACAATGTAAAGGTAGATGCAGCCTACACCGAAAACGGAGAACTGATCGGTACTTCCAGAAGGATTTCAGCAGACCAGATGCCTTTGAGTATTTCGGTGGCCCTGGCCGAAAATTATGGCGGCTACGAGGTTGACAATTCAGTGTTAGAATTGACCCATCAATCTGTAACCAGGTATTATGTTACGGTTGCAAACAAAAGCCAGACAGTAAAATTAAAATGCTACAGCAATGGCGACCTGGAAGTAGAAAGTAAAACAAAAAAGTGATGGTTTGAGTTTTGAGATAAGAAACCCCCGCTTTTCTGCGGGGGTTTTGGTTTTTACAACCAATATCAAAGTAACTTCGCTTTTAATTTGCATCAGCAGTTTCACTATAATGAAGAAAACAGATAAAATTTATGTTGCAGGGCATAGCGGCATGGTGGGCTCAGCAATTGTAAATACATTAGTTGATCAGGGCTTTACCAACCTGGTATACCGCAGCTCAAAAGAACTTGACCTGCGTAACCAATCAGCGGTAGAATCTTTTTTTAGCGAAGAAAAGCCGCAGTATGTTTTTTTGGCTGCAGCAAAAGTGGGTGGCATTGTAGCCAATAATACCTACCGTGCCGATTTTTTGTACGATAACCTGATGATCGTTTCAAACATCATTCATGCGGCACATAAAAATGCAGTTACCAAATTATTGTTTCTTGGCAGCTCCTGCATTTACCCCAAAATGGCACCACAGCCCATTAAAGAAGAATATTTGTTAACCGGTCCGCTTGAACCAACCAACGAACCTTATGCCATTGCAAAAATTACCGGCATTAAATTATGCGAAACCTACCGGCAGCAATACGGCGCCAACTTTATAAGCGTAATGCCAACCAACCTGTATGGCAAAAATGATAATTACCATCCCGAAAATTCGCATGTGTTGCCGGCCTTGATACGCAGGTTTCACGAAGCAAAAATGCAGCGCCTGCAGGAAGTGGTTATCTGGGGGTCTGGCACTCCGCAGCGGGAATTTTTATTTGCTGATGACCTGGCCGATGCCTGTGTTTTTTTAATGGAAAATTACAACGAAAAGGAAATAATAAATATTGGTTGTGGTGCAGATATTACTATAAAAGAACTGGCAGTATTGATAAAAGAAATAACCGGGTTTGACGGCAATCTTGTTTTTGATACAACAAAACCAGATGGTACACCACGCAAATTATTAGATGTAACAAAACTGAATAACCTGGGCTGGCATTATAAAACCGAACTTAAAGACGGAATAGAAATTGCCTACCAGGATTTTTTACAAAAGCAAAAATTATCCGTTGCAGGATAAAAAATATAACACATGAAATGAGCTATGACAAAAGTTGAATCCAACTCAAATGTTTATTGGCGAATTCCATGTGACCAACATCAATAAATATAACACATGAAAACTGCTTTAATTACAGGCATAACCGGACAGGATGGAGCTTACCTTGCAGAACTGTTGCTGAGCAAGGGTTATATGGTACACGGTATTAAAAGGCGATCATCGCTTATTAATACCAGCCGCATTGATCATCTGTATCAGGATCCGCATGAAGAAAACATACGCTTTAGAATGCATTACGGCGATCTCACCGATGGTCCGGGTTTAATCCGTGTTATACAGGAGACAAAACCCGATGAGATTTATAACCTGGGCGCCATGAGCCATGTAAAAGTGAGCTTTGATATACCTGAGTACACAGCCAATGCAGATGGTATTGGTGCATTGCGCCTGATGGATGCACTGCGTATTTTAGGGATGGATAAAACCACCAAAATATATCAGGCTTCCAGTTCCGAAATGTATGGACTGGTGCAGGAAGTACCGCAAAGCGAAACAACACCTTTTTATCCACGCAGCCCTTATGCGGTAGCCAAATTATATGCTTACTGGATTGTGGTAAACTATAGAGAGGCTTATGATATGTTTGCCTGTAATGGAATTTTATTCAATCACGAAAGTCCATTACGGGGAGAAACTTTTGTGACACGAAAAATTACCATGGCTGTTGCTGCCATTGTACACGGCCTGCAGAATACATTGTATTTGGGCAACCTGAATGCGCAGCGTGATTGGGGACATGCAAAAGATTATGTAGAAGCCATGTGGTTAATGTTGCAGCAGGATAAAGCCGAAGATTTTGTAATTGCCACCGGCATTACAACCACCGTACGTGATTTTGTAAAAATGGCTTTTAATGAAGTTGGGATTGAACTGGGTTTTACCGGCGAAGGCGCTGCAGAAAAAGGAATTATTGCAGCCTGCAATAACCCGGCTTACCAATTGCCGGTTGGTACAGAAGTGGTTGCTGTAGATCCTGAATATTTCAGGCCAACAGAAGTAGATTTATTGATTGGCGATTCAAGTAAAGCCAGGGCTAAACTGGGCTGGGCACCAAAGTACGACCTTGCGGGATTGGTTAAAGAAATGGTTGAAGCAGATGTGAAGAAGGTAAAGAAATCAATGTTGAAATAGATTTACAACCACCCAAACCGCTCAATCAGTTTTTCTTTCTGGCTGCGGGCTACAGAAATGTTTGCATCATTAGATAGTACTAAATAATTTCCTTCGCCACGTACGTATTTTTTTATGTGATCTAGATTAACAAGGTATTGCCTGTGTACCCTTAAAAAATTCCGTTCTTCCAGTACTTCCTGTATATCGCCCAGGTTTTTTGAAACAAGATATTGCTGCCCATCGGCTGTGTAAAAACGGGTATAGTTGTTTTCCGATTCGCAATAAATAATATTTTCAACCTCAACAAAACTTACACCGTTTTGATAAGGCAATGCAATTTTGCCGGGGTGGTTTTTCTGTGAGCCTTGCACCTGGTCTTTTAACATGGTAAGTTGTTGCTGCACCGGCCAATTACGGTGCATAGCTTTTTGTACCGCAACCTGCAGATCTTTTCCATCAATTGGTTTTAACAGATAATCCAAAGCGCTGAACCGGAATGCTTTTACCGCAAACTGATCGTATGCTGTTACAAATACAAGGCTGAAACTGATTTCTCCCAGTTTTTCCAGCAACTGAAAACCGTTCATCACAGGCATTTCAATATCTAAAAAAACAAGGTTGGGTTGCAGTGCTTTTATTTTCTGCAAGCCATCAGCGGCATCTGTGCACCCGGCTACTACCTGCACTTGAGGACAATACATTTTTAATTGCAGTGCCAGCAGTTTTACACTGTCTGCCTCATCATCTATAATAATTGCTTTCTGCATAGTTAAACCGGAATTTTAATAACCACTTTTGTACC
>JAOAUI010000295.1 GCA_030157685.1 Ferruginibacter sp.
AGCACCCATCGCTCGGTAATAAAATACCTGCGCATGAAATTGGACGATTTATATTAATTTGCGGTTTCAAATAAATTACAATGAGCGAACAAAAAAAACAAACTGCCGGTCCTGCAACCTCAAATCAACTCTTTGATAAAGGAAATTATATGTGGATGCTGATTGGCCTGGGCGTACTGGCATTGGGCTTTTTTTTAATGGCCGGTGGCAAAAGCAGCGACCCCAAGGTTTTTAATGCCGATGAAGTGTACAGCACAACAAGGATTACCATTGCACCCATGCTCATCATTGCCGGTTTCATTATTGAGATTTTTGCGATTATGAAGAAATCAAAATCTAATTAAGAATAAATAATTTGAAAATTTGCCGATTTGAAAATTTGAAGATTGATTCAGATTTACAAATCGGTTTTTCATTTTCAAACCATCAAATTACCAAACCTTCAAATTGATTATGACTACTGCCCAAAACATTATCATCAGCATTGTAGAGGGATTAACGGAGTTTTTGCCCGTATCCTCCACCGGGCACATGATCATTACAGAAAAAATATTGAAGATCACCGAAGATGATTTCAGCAAAGTGTTTACAGTAGCTATACAGCTGGGTGCTATTTTAGCGGTAGTTGTTTTGTACTGGAAGAAATTTTTCAACTTTAAAAACTGGCAGTTTTATGTAAAAATTGCTGTGGGGGTTGTACCTGCATTGCTCTTGGGTTTTTTACTTTCAGATAAGATAGATGCTTTGCTCGAAAGCTCAACCACGGTTGCCATTTCGCTTTTGGTGGGAGGTATCATCTTATTATTTATAGATAATGTTTTTAAAAATCCCACGGTTGATAAAGAAGAAGATATTTCTTTCTTTAAAGCCATCATGATCGGCACTTGGCAGTGCATTGCCATGATACCAGGGGTAAGCCGCAGTGCCGCATCCATCATTGGTGGTATGCAGCAAAAGTTAACCCGCAATGCTGCAGCTGAGTTTTCATTCTTCCTGGCAGTACCAACCATGCTGGCGGCTACTGGTTACAAGCTTTTAAAATATTACAAAGATTACGGCGGCTTCACATCCAACGAAATAAAACAACTGGCCATTGGCAATGTGGTGGCATTTTTCGTAGCCTTGCTTGCCATTAAATTTTTCATCGGCTTTTTAAAAAAGCATGGTTTTAAAATATGGGGTTATTACAGAATTGTTGTTGGTATTGTTTTACTCATTCTCATCTATACAGGCTACATCAATTCTTAAAATACCCAATGCAGGGTATAGGTACAGCAAACAGGTTTGGGTAATTATGCAGTACCTAAATTAACACCGGTATGAATATCTTCAAATACTTCCTGCTTCTTGCAACTATATCTGCAGCAATCAGCGCCTGTAGCCAGAACTACGGCAAGGAATATAAATTAGACAGCAATCACAATGTGTATTATAAAGGCGAAGGCGTTGATGAAGCGAAAGCAAAAAAACTGGCAGCGTATTTAAAAGAGATGGAATATTTCCAGGACAGTATCACGGCTACCGTACAACTGGAAAAAAATAAAGACACATTTAAGCTGAATTTTGTGGTAGATGAAACCAAAATTACATCTGGTTACGAAAATAAATTTTTACTGTTTGGCGCATTTATATCTGAAAGTGTTTTTGATAAAGCGCCGGTTACCATTCAGCTTACCAACGATAAATTAGAACCTTTTAAAAACCTGGGATTTGCAAAGCCTATATCAGATACTTTACGATAGGCCATTTCTAACTGCTTAAAATAAAATCCCTGGTACCCCCCGATTAAATCGGGGGGTTATTTTTTGTGTGCAATACAATCTTATTTACTACTTTCATCTCTCCTTAAATAAAAACCATGCAAACTGCCTCAAAAAAAATTGTTAATGGATGGGCCATGTACGATTGGGCCAATTCGGTTTACAACCTGGTGATTACCACTACATTTTTCCCTGCTTATTATGCTTTTGTTACCAGTACGGTCAAGTTTCCAGATGGGATTGTTTTTTTAGGACGTCGCTTTGTAAATACTGAGCTGAAAGATTATGTGCTGGCTTTCGGCTTCCTGGTAATAGCATTACTATCTCCCATTTTGTCTTCTATTGCCGATTATAAGGGAAACAAGAAAAATTTTATGCGGTTTTTCTGTTACATGGGTGCAGTAAGCTGCAGCTTGCTTTATTTTTTTGATGAGCATCATATAACACTGGGCCTTATGTGCTTTATGTTTGCCGGCATTGGGTTTTATGGCAGCCAGGTTTTTTATAATTCCTACCTTCCTGAAATTGC
This sequence comes from Ferruginibacter sp., assembly GCA_030157685.1. Classification (GTDB taxonomy): domain Bacteria; phylum Bacteroidota; class Bacteroidia; order Chitinophagales; family Chitinophagaceae; genus Ferruginibacter. The sequence continues at coordinate 2,290 of JAOAUI010000295.1, forward strand.
TGCTGAAGCAGACAGAGACCGGGTTAGCGCCCGTGGATACAGCTTTGGTTATATAGGCAGTGTAATTATGCAGTTAATTGGTTTTGGTCTGGTAATGGCAATGCCCGATAGTCAAACACCTTTAAAAATCACATTTTTACTGGTAGGGATCTGGTGGGTTGCATTTGCACAGATAACATTTAACAGGTTGCCTATCATTCCAAAATCAGAAAGAAAATCAAAAAAACATCCATTAATAAACGGATTTCATGAATTACAGATTGTTTGGAATCAAGTAAAACATATGCCTCAACTTAAAAGATTTTTATCGGCTTTCTTTTTTTACAGTATGGGTGTGCAAACAGTAATGCTGATAGCAATTGATTTTGGTATTAAAGAATTAAAGCTGGAAAACAGTAAATTGATCATTACAGCAGTCATCATACAGATTGTGGCAATTGCCGGCGCCATTGGTATGAGCCGGTTATCTAACTTATATGGAAATATAAAAGTGTTGTCGCTAACGGTTTGTTTATGGATCGCAGTTTGCATTTTTGGTTATTTTATGCAGACAGAAACACATTTTTATATTGTCGCTTCACTTGTTGGTTTGGTTATGGGCGGCATTCAATCGCTCAGCCGTTCAACATATAGTAAATTAATGCCTGAAACAAAAGATACCGCTTCTTTTTTCAGCTTTTATGATGTAACAGAAAAATTTGCAATCGTAATTGGTCTATTCAGTTTTGGATTTATTGAAGGCCTTACCCATAACATGCGTAACTCTATTTTAGCATTGATTGTGTTTTTTGTACTGGGCCTGTTTTTTTTAATTCTAACAGCAAGGTCACAAAAAAAACTGCTATAACTTTGTAGGATATGAAATTATATTCCATCAATACCGGCTATTTTAAACTAGATGGCGGCGCCATGTTTGGCGTGGTACCCAAAAGCATCTGGAACAAACTGAACCCTGCCGATGAAAACAATATGTGCAGCTGGGCATTGCGTTGTTTGCTGATTGAAGATGAAGGAAAATTAATTTTGATTGACAACGGCATGGGCGATAAACAGGATGCGAAAT
>JAOAUI010000296.1 GCA_030157685.1 Ferruginibacter sp.
CCGCAGCAGTTGTTTCCACGCCTGATAATTATTCAGGTATTCTGCTGCATACCCCTTTCCAGGTTGGCGGGGGCAATGACCAGGGCTTACATATTGGTCTGGATAATTCATTTATGACTACCGCAAGGGTTATGAATAATGAGACCGGCGATCTTTTTTTTGGAACCAATAAGATTGAGATGATTCACCTGAAAGGCAGTAACCGGTTTGTGGGTGTAAATACCAACAACCCCTTTCATGCATTTAGTGTAATGATTGCTACCAATGCCGTTTTTACTACCCCTTACGATGGCTTAAGTGTTATGACACCAAATAATCCTGCCAATGCTGCTTCTGGTCTGGTAGTAGGCAGCGATCCATCTAACTACTTTGATAAAGGAGTATGGAACTATGATAACGGAAAGATCGCTTTTGGTACAAATAACCTGGAGAGGGTAACCATCACCAGTGCCGGAGATGTGGGTATTGGTATTACAGGCCCCTCACAAAAATTACATGTTATTGGAAACATCCTGGCTTCAGGAACAATCACACCATCTGACATCCGCTATAAAAAAAATATTCAACCAATCATTTCTCCCTTGCTTAAATTAAATCAGATAAACGGGGTAACCTATCAGTACAGATCAAAAGAATTTCCTGCAATGGGTTTTACCGATGCCAATCAAATGGGATTTATTGCACAGGAAGTGGAAAAAGTATTTCCTGAACTGGTTTTTACAGATAAGCAGGGGTATAAGGCGGTTGACTATCCTAAAATAATGCCTGTTTTGGTAGAAGCCATCAAAGACCAGCAGGTACAGATAAACGAACTGAAACACAAACTGGAGAACCTGGAAAAAATAGTAAACAAAAACTGATTTTAAAAATAATTGCCCGGGTGCTGCGTCGTGTTAATCAACCCTCAACTGACAAGCGTTTCTTCCAGAACCGCAATAAAAAAATGGTTCGTGACTCACGAACCATTTTTTTATTTTTTATCTGCGGAAGTTTTTATTGCGTTTTGCTTACAAAATGGACTTCATCGCCATCTGCTGCGGTAAACACAATGAAACCACGGTTAGCTACACCAATTTTCCACTCCCTGTTTAAAAAAGCAAGCTGTGTGAAGGGGTCGGTTGGGTAGGCGATGTTGATAGATGACTCGTTTGCCATGCTCCAGTTACCAATCCTGGCCAGCAGGTCGTTCCATACCTGTGCCTCGCCTGCTGGATAATTACCTGCGAATTTAAAAGTAAAGGAATTAAATTGTTCAGTGATGTCTACAGCGCCGTCACTGGCATAATAAACCTTCAGATCCTGGTTTAAAATATTTGGATTTTCAATATCAATAATTCCTTTTGCTGATATTGTTGTTTGTTGTGGACCGTTATTCAGTTCATCAATTGAATTGTTTTTACTACAGGCTGTAAAAATAGTTGCGGTGATCAATGATCCGGCAATTAGCCTTGTAAAGAATGTAGTTTTCATGATATTTAGTTTTAAAGTTTAAAATTGTTGGTGCATTTAACCGGTTATATAGTTTCAACTGTCGTGCCTGATTTTCTATAAGAATTAATTTTGTAACAAAAGAGTTGAATAGTGTAACAACCGGGGAAACAACCATGGTATAACCTCAAACAGGCAAGGTTCCCTTCCACAATCATTAAAACTAAAACGTAAAGCTTATAGGGTCACTTGCTGTCCTTTCAGCTCTGCCCCGATTGGATCGGGGTTTTAAAATCGAAAACCCAAAATAAACCAATTACCCGTCTTAATGTTATAAAACAATTCCCCGGTCCCGCTGTAAACATTGTCAATACTCAACTTTAAACTGCGCCAATACTTTGTAGTTCAAATAAAATGAACAACCTTTATAACACAGTTTATTGATTGAACTGATTAATTAAAACAGCCAATGAAACCATCAACTAAAATCCGGGTATGAGAATAATAGTTTTCTTTTTATTATCCGCAGGATGCTGTGCTTGGCCCTTTGCTTTGCCTGCTCAAAATAATGTTGCGCTGTTTGATACATACATGCAGGGGCAGGCTAAACTATACGGGTTCAACGGTAATGTATTGGTTGCCCAAAAAGGGAAGGTTATCTACCAGCAATCTTTTGGCTATGCAGATTATGATACTAAAACAAAACTAAACGCTAACAGTATTTTCGATTGTGGTTCCATTGCCAAGGAATTTACCGCAATGGGCATCCTTCTGTTAAAAGACAAAGGCAAGATCAGTTATTCAGATACATTGGGAAAATTTTTCCCGCAACTTCCTTATACCAGCCTCACTATTCAGCAATTACTAACACATACTTCCGGCGTGCCCGACGGTTTTGGATTAGTAGAAAAGTATTTTGATCACAATAAGGTTGCATCCAACGAAGATCTGATTCGCCTGCTGACTGATAAAAAGCCTGATTTATTATTTAAGCCCGGCGAAAAATTAATGTACTCCGGTACAGCTTTTAACCTGCTTGCATCCATTATCGAAAAGATATCGGGGCAATCTTATAATAGCTATATGAACGAACAGGTTTTTGAACGGTTGGGGATGATGCATACACAGGTTGCCAATTTTGCCCGGAATGCAAAAAATATTCCCGGCTATGCCGTTGGATATAACTATTCGGATAGTTTGCAGAAATATATAAGGGCCGATAGCAAGGGGTTGGGCTGGACAACATACCTGGCAGGTATTACAGGCGAAGGAATGATTATTACAACAACCGGCGATCTTTTAAAATGGGATCGTGCGATTAAAAATCATAGCCTGCTTACAGAAACAACCCAGTGGGAAATGCTTTCACCGCAGGCGCACAATCCTTTCTTTAAAATTACTTTTGGTTACGGTATGCGGGTTGGTAAAAATGATATTGGTAATTATTTTTTTCATAATGGCTATTACCCCGGATATCTCAGCATGCATATTTGTTATACAGATGAGGATATAACTGTGATCGTTTTATCCAATAATGAATCACGTTCAGAATTCATTGCCGATGCATTGTCTTCTATTGCTTTAAATAAAAATATAGTGCTGCCTTATGTTCATAAAGAAACATTGCCTGGTAAGTTGCTTGCAAAATTTGAAGGTAAATACTGGTTACAACTCGTGAGACCTCCGTATATGGGAAGGTTCGCAATTGAATTTGTTATAAAGAATGATACATTATATATCCATTCGGGAAATGGCCCCGATATAAGACTGATACAAGAGACAGCAACAAAATTTTTCTTTGATAATAAAACCGACCAGCAAATTGAATATGAAACAGACAATAGCGGTAACCTTTTAAAAGTTTGGCATATTGCATGGGGCGTAATGCGGGAATTAAAAAAAGTGGAGTAAAAATCTTA
>JAOAUI010000297.1 GCA_030157685.1 Ferruginibacter sp.
GCATACGGGTCTCCAAAACCTTTGATCTGGGTTCGAATCCTAGTGCCCGTGCTAACAAATCGATTTGATGATGAGTCAATTTGATGATTTGGCAATGTTGCCATCATCAAATTTTCAAATTATCAGATCACCAAATTAATACTATGAATAAATTTACTGCATACCTTAAAGATTCTTACAAAGAATTAGTGCACAAGGTAACCTGGCCAAACTGGGATCAGCTGCAACAATCAACTATGATTGTATTAGGAGCTACTTTGATGATCACTGCCATGGTTTGGGTTATGGATTTTGTAGCCAATAACTCCATGAAACTTATTTACTCTTTATTTAAAGGATAATTATTATGGAAGCAACAACACCGATAGTTGAAAAGGTTGAGAAAGCTGAGAAAGAAAGCAAATGGTATGTGCTCCGTGTAGTAAGTGGTAAAGAGCGGAAGATTAAAGAATACCTCGATAAAGATATCGTACGTAACGGCTGGACTACAATTGTAAAACAGGTTTTTTTACCGGTTGAAAAAGTGTACAAGGTTTTGAATGGGAAAAAAGTAATGCGTGAGCGCAACTTTTATCCCGGCTATATTATGATTGAAGTAGCAGACGGAAAACTGAATGATGATATGATTCAGTCAATGAGTAATATCAGTAATGTAATGCACTTTTTAACCGATGGTAAAGGATCAAAGGGTAATATCATTTCTTTACGCAAAGCAGAAGTTAATAAAATGCTGGGCAAGGTTGATGAAATGAGCGATGCCGGCGGAATGACCATGAGCGAGCCTTTCATCATTGGTGAAACCATCAAGATCATTGACGGACCATTCAACGATTTTAACGGTGTGATAGAAGAAGTAAACGACGAAAAGAAAAAACTTAAAGTTCAGGTTAAGATATTTGGCAGGGCCACACCAGTTGAACTTAGTTATATGCAGGTTGAAAAAATTGTTTAAATTGCAAGCCACGTAAGTGGCTTTTTTTAATTCTAAAATTCTAAAACATGAAAAAGATATTTTTATTGATCCCCGCTTTATTATTTGGTTTTATTTTGATGGCCCAGCCACCCGAAGGCGATGCCAATACAGGCATGGTGTTTGGTAAAAAAACCACTGCCAAAGATGCAATACCCGTTGCAGAGCTGCCTGCTAAATTAAACGGCAAAGAAAGTGTTGAGGTAAAAGTGAGTGGCAAAGTAAAAGAAGTTTGTAAAGCAGAAGGTTGCTGGTTAAAAATGGAAACAGCAGATGGAGCCATGATGATTAAAATGAAAGATCATTCCTTCTTAGTGCCTTTATCAATGAACGGTAAAACAATTGTTGTTGATGGTATTGCCACTTTAAAAGAAACATCTGTTGATATGCTGAAACATTATGCAGAAGATGCCGGAAAAAGTAAAGCTGAAATTGATGCTATAACACAACCGAAGAAAGAAATAACCATGCAGGCAAAAGGAATCCTGGTACTGTAAAGTTCAACTATATTTTTATTAAATCCCACCGATGCATCGGTGGGATTTTTTTTGATTTTATGCAGCCAACAACAATCCGAATCCGGTAATAAGTTTACATTTGGGCATAAAACCAACGCACTAAAACTATCATTCATGAAAAAGCTTTGCCTTATTATTGCTGCCGTATTATTTGTACTTAGCTGCGCTGTTACCACAAAAGCACAGGTCATTACTTCAGCACAAATAGACTCACTTACAGAACTCACGCTAAAAACCTTTGATGTGCCCGGCATATCAGTTGGTGTTATTAAAGATGGCAAACTCATTCATGCAAAAGGCTATGGCGTCCGTTCGTTGCGTACCATGGAAAAGGTAGATGAAAATACGTTGTTTGGTGTAGCAAGCAATAGTAAAGCGTTTACCAGTGCAGCTTTGGGAATGTTGATAGATGAAGGCAAATTAAAGTGGGATGATAAGGTAACTGATTATATTCCCGAGTTTAAAATGTACGACCCTTATGTTACCGATGCATTTACCATCAGGGACCTGTTAACGCATAGAAGTGGTTTAGGCCTTGGTTCCGGTGATCTGATGATGTTTCCGGATTCTAATAATTTTACCAAAAAAGACATCATACATAATCTTCGATACCTGAAACCAGTTTCGGCTTTCAGAACAAAATATGATTATGATAACAACCTCTATATTGTAGCTGGCGAGGTAATAGAAAGAATAAGCGGGTTAACCTGGGAAGATTTTATTGAACAACGCATTATGAAACCACTGGGTATGACAACCAGTAAAGCATCTATAAGCAGGTTACCTAACCGAAATAATATAGTAATGCCACATGCGCCTGTTGATGGGAAAATAACCGCTATAGATATTGAATGGGATGAAGATGCCAACGCAGCCGGTGGGATTGTCAGCAATATCACTGACCTGAGCAAATGGCTTATCATGCAAATGGATAACGGTAAATATGGTGATGGAAAAAAAATGTTCAGTGAAGAAGTGCACAACGATTTCTGGGCACCACAAACCATTATTAATGTTGGTGGGCCAGGCGCTTACAACACACATTTCGCATCTTACGGCCTGGGCTGGTTCTTAAGTGATGTAAAAGGATATAAGCAGGTTACACATACGGGCGGTTTAGCAGGCATTGTAACGCAGATCACGTTAATACCCGAATTAAAACTGGGTATCATTGTATTAACCAACCAGCAGTCTGGGGCAGCTTTTACCGCCATTACCAACACCATTAAAGATAGTTACCTGGGCGTAAAAGGTATGGATAGGGTAAAACAAATGCACGACCGGGTGGTAAAAAATGAAGCCGATGCAAAAAAGATAACCGATACAATCTGGGCAGGAATTGAAGCACAACAAAAAAGCAATGCACCCAAAACCGATATTAATAACTTTCTTGGTACTTATACCGACCAGTGGTTTGGTGATGTAACGATTTCCATTAAAAACGGGCAGCCCTGGTTTAGCAGCAAGCGTTCTCCAAAACTCAGCGGAGTAATGCTGCCTTTTAAGGGCAATACATTTGTTGCTAAATGGAACGACCGCAGCATGGATGCAGATGCGTATGTAAAATTTAACCTTGATGAAAATGGCAAAGCCTCCGGGTTTACAATGGCAGCTATTTCCCCATTAACCGATTTTAGCTTTGATTTTCAGGATCTTGACTTAAAAAGAGTGAAATGATGTGGTTATCTTCAAAAAAACTAATAACTAATAACTCAAAACTCACAATTTTCCCCTACCTTTGCCGTCCCAAAATAGTTCTTAAGGAATATTATTGACTTGGGAGTCCTGGTAAATGCCCGGACGTTATCACCAAAAAAAGTAAAAAAATGGCAAAAGAGATCACCGGCTATGTCAA
>JAOAUI010000298.1 GCA_030157685.1 Ferruginibacter sp.
TATGAAAAGGATATGCAAAAAACTTTCTGTTACATTTCTTTCATTAACTATTGCGGCGGTTTCATTTGCACAAACAACGGCAACTGAATGGTATAATAAAGCCACAAAACTGTTCGATGATGCACAATATAAGGAAGCCGCAGTAGCTTTTGATAAAGCCAGTCAGCTTGATCCTAAAAAGGAAGATGCTTTTTACAAAGCCGGCTGGTGTTATAATGACCTGGGCAGGTATGAAAATGCAATTGACCGCTTAAATAAGACTGTTGCACTCAATAAGAATAATCATCTTGCCTGGCAGGAACTTGGGTATGCCTATAAAAAAACATCTAAAAATGAACTTGCACTCAGTTGCCTGAAAAAAGCGATTGAAATAAAACCAACTTATGCACTTGCCTATAAGCAGCTGGGTGATGTATACCAGAACCTGAACAGAGATGCAGATGCTATAACAGCATATAAGAAATGTTATGAGAACGATGATGAAAGTGATGATGCCTGTTACAACCTGGGTTATATTTATAACGGCATGGCCGAATACAGCACTGCACTGGAATGGCTTAATAAAGCTAATAAAATAAAAGAAGGTGTAGATGTTTTTAATGAGATTGGCTTTGCAAATTACAAACTGAAGAATAATGATGAAGCCATTAATGCATATAAAAGTGCTCTTAAAATAAATAGCGAAAATGGAACTGCTTACAAAGGTATGGGTGATGTGTACCGGCTGAATTACAGCCCTGCCAGGATTGCAGACGCAATTGAGAGTTATTTAAAAGCTATTGAATACAATCCTAAAAGCGCAGGATCGCATTACGGGCTTGGCTGGTGTTATAATGACAAGAGCAGGTATGAAGATGCTATACCCATGCTGGCTAAATCTATAGAGCTTGATAAAACATTTGGGGCAGCATATTCAGAACTGGGTTATGCGTATTATATGACTGCGAAATATACTGATGGGCTTGCTGCACTAAAGGCGGGACTTGTACAAAACAGTAAAAGTACTTTGTGCCGGTATTACAGCGGGCTTATCTATGTAAAACAAAAAGATATAGCCAATGCTACCATCATGTATAATGAGTTAAAGCCACTTGATGCAAAACTTGCAGAGAAACTACAGGCAAAAATAAGCGCCATGTAACCGCAGGTAAAATTTAATTTATCCATCTTAAAAAAATACATTGCGCTTTATTTCTTTGCTTTTGTGCATAATTTTCAGCTTCAATCTGCTTCATGCTCAAAAAGATTCTGCCGATAAAATTTTTGCATTTAAAATTACCGGGTATATAAAACCGCTGACCGATTCTACAACTGCTGTACAGATATTAAAACCAGCTTCGTTGCCGGTATCTATCCTTGATAAGCAACTGGCAGTGCTTAATCATTGCTATAAAACCGGTGTAAAGCTTGATACGGCTATGATAGGCTGGGGAAGGTGTAACCTTATAAAAGGTGAGTATTACTATTTTGGCATACGGTTAAAAAAACTACAGCAAGCTTCCGAAGGTGATCTTTTGTATGCAAAGGTTAAAGTGCCTTATGTGTATGACGGCTTGTTACTTAATGTGATGAACCATGCTATTGGTTTTACAAATGTTTTCGGAGGAAATATCGTGGCTGCCAACGCCGTTTTCACCAATACTAAAAAGGATGAACTGAACCTGCTGGACTCTATGGTGAGTGATATCCGGTTCACCGGCAGCGAAATGCTGAAGCAGATGCCGGACTATAACAAGGTTATTAAAGGTGGTATATACGATGGTAAAAAATTATTTGATGCCATGCAGGCTGTAAAGCGGAATGAACTGGAATTGTTTTTAAAGTATATTACTGCAAGGCCTGAAAACTATGCAGGCAATAGCTGGAAAATATCAGAAATATTTGCCACCTGGATGGACGGAGCTACACCAACTGTTATTGAAAACTGAATATCATCAATGCCGGATTTTTGTTTTAAATACTTACTCCCATATTACTTTCTTAAAATAAAAGACGTCAGGGTCAACCTGCAGTAATGTTTTACTGATTACGGTTATTCCTTTTTTGTCTACAACCAGCCGTTGCATGCCGGAATCAGTAACGAAGTTGATAGGTAGCGGCATATCCAAGTTGAGGAGTTTCACCAGATATTTATTTTCGTCGGTTTGCTTTACATGAATTTCCAGTTTATTGGTTGTGTATAAAAAAAGCTGAAACAACGGCTGCAGGCTTTTACCATAAGCACCACTGAAAAGCTGCTCAACATCGGCTGTAACAACCGTATTGTCATATGTATACATAGGATCGGTGGCTAATTTCTTCAATGTAGGAAAGAAGAGTTCATCACCCATTACATACCGGAGGGTATGCATAAAAAATGCACCCTTACCATAAATGTCACCATAATAAGCGCTGTCCGAATCCACTTCTTCGCCCCGTACCACCGGCAGGCGGTTCTGAATATTCCTTGCAGTCTGTTGCATTCTTTTCAGGTAGGCATCTTCACCGGCAAGTTCACGTGTAGCCATGGCATCGCCAAAAACACAAATGCCTTCCTGTATCCACATATGTGCCCAGTCACGGTTGGTAACTTTATTGGCCCACCATTCGTGCCCGAATTCGTGATGCAGAAGCCAGTCAAAATCTTTACCGCCAACTTGTGTAAACTTATATTTATTACCATAAGCAATATTAGTTTGGTGTTCCATCCCCAGGTGTGGTGTTTCAGAAGCGGCTATGCGTTCCTTTACCCAGGGATATTCACCAAAATATTTTTCCTGTATACGGCAGCTTTGTTCAAACAGGTCGAGTAATTTTTCTCCCATAACCTCATTTTCTTCCAGCATATAATATTCCATGGGTACCTTATTGCCATTAACAGTAGTATACATTCTTTTTAAGACCTTGTATTTTGCAATATTAAACACGATACAATAGTTGCTGATGGTATAATTTGTTTTCCAATGGTAAGTAGATCTGTCTTTTTTTGTTGTTACTTTTTGTAACAGTCCCGGCCCCGCAACTACCAATCCTTTGGGCACAGTGATCATCATATCTGCACCTTCATTGGGTTCATCGCTTGGATGATCTTTGCAGGGAAAAAATATTTTTGCACCTTCGCCCTGGCAGGTTATCGCTATCCATGGATTTCCTTTGGAGTCTTTTTCCCATTGAAAACCACCAATCCAGGGTGCTCTTTCAGCTATTGCAGGTGTACCGCCATATGCAATTTTTACTTTTACATTTCCGGGTGCTAATTCCTGCTGTAGTAAAATTCTTACCAGGTCATCTGCCGAATGTGTAAAGTTGGTTGTTTTGCCATTTACCCAAACCTGTTTAATAGTAAGGCCATGCCACAAGTCAAATAATAAACTGCCGGTTGATTGCAACAGGTTAAGGTCAATTTCGGTATGCCCGTTAATTGTTTTCTTTTCAGGATCAACATCAAGCACCAGGGTATAATGCCTGATGTCCATAATGGCTTGCTCTGGCTTAAGTTTACCGCCCGATTTTAAATTCTGGGCCATTGTTGCAATGGTAATGATTGTAAAAAGAAAACATAAAGTATAGCGCATGGCATTTGTTTTTGAAAAGCTAAATTTATAAAGTAAAGTATTAAATTAAGCAATTTTAAATTGTAACCTGGTTACTTTATATTGTTGATGCTTCCTGGTTGTTCGTTTCTCTTACTAAAGGGTATCAACAAGAACCCCGTAATTGCCTGTGCTTTTTTGTATAGCTGTATAAGTTACCGATTTTATTTTTTTTTGTTTGGGTGATAATGGAGCACTGAAAAGTGAATTACCGGTTTTCGTTGTATCATAAGTCAATTGGTAGGTAGTTGTGCCGCCCAAAACATCAACCACATTTGCATAAACAGTAAAATCATTTGCAGGCCATAAAGAAGCAGGCGGGCCGGGCGTAACAGCGCAGCCACACATCATTTTCACAAATACAGAAACCATTTTGGATATACTGGAAGCCGACAGGTACAGGCCTGGTACAGGGAGTGTAATTTTATACTCAGGCTGTGCCGGGTTAAGTATAACTGATTGACTTAGTAAGATTGGTTTGCCTGATGTGGTTGGTACACTTACCAACAACTCTGCAAATTCTACAACAGTTGGTAGTTTGATGCTGGCTTTACCTGCAACAGTTGTAAAATCGGCAGATAAAAAATTAATACTGGCAGTTTGCACAGCCGGCATGGGCTGTGGTATAGTGATGATTGGCAAAAATGAACTGGCCCCATCAGTAAAGTTTGGCGAAACATTTCCATCATCTGTAAAGTAAGGAGTAACCACATAAGGTATTTTAATTTTGCCGCCGGCATATTTTAAACTGATTAAGATATTGGAAGGATCGTATGCATTGGCACCCAAAAAATGGCCACCAACTGCCTGTAAATAAATGGTGATGTTTGCTGTTTGCGACATGATAATAAATTTAAAAAGTACTAAGGAATCGAAATAAATAATTATTGTAATGTAGAAATAAAATTTTACAGAAGCAACTGCATTTTAATCATTTTATAAATGAATAAGGGTAATGGCTTTGTGGATTCTTATAAAAATTAAAATTGCCGGCATAGCCATAATCTTCCTGAATATGCTTTAATACCATGCTATGCCATTTTATTTTTTCTATATTGTTTTCATAAGCATTCATCATACCTGCCGCAATTATTTTTGACCAATGTGTTCCAAAACTTTCATTGGGCGATTTGGAAGGCTGCTCTGCAAAACCAATACCTTTCTCAACCTGGTAAACAAACAGGGGCAGACTCTCACGAAGAGAATCCGCAATTAACGGGTAAATGTTTTTGAGATGATTGCAAACAAAATCAGCATCCTGTTTATTTACATACAATACCGATGTATCGCTGCGGCCGTAATAATAAGGATGGATGAGGCATTTAAAAATAAACTGCAGTTCGGCTTCATTTAATGCAGTTGTAAGCAGGTTCAGCAGTTTTACATTGCCATTAAAAGTTGCATTAAAATAAAAGCGTACAATAAAATCTTCATCGTTGTTGTATATTTTGTTTCCGTAGGCATAATAAAATGCTTCATGTACTCCGGCATATTCTTTTGGACGGTATATTTTAACTTCCCTGGTATTTCCTTTACTATCCGGCCCTGCCGGAACATTCAAAAACTCGCCGGGCTTTAACTGTATGCGGTATTTTTCTTTATGTGCTGTCAGCGATTCATAGTCATCATTATTTTCCATTATCCAGCCTTCATCAAAACCTACGGTTGACATATTTGCCTTACTCAGTAAAGCAATATTATTCTGCAATTCATCTTTTGTTGGTTCAGCATCAGTTAATGGTTCGCAGGGCTGAATATAGAATTTGCGGTAGATCAGTTTATGCAATTCATCAAAAAGTATTTTTCCGCTGGCTTTTTGCATATAGGGATCAGCTGCACTGCTGAATTCCATCTTGCCATATAACCATATCTCTTTTTTTGCATTGATATCAAATGCTTCTATGGCTTTTTTTATTTCCTCCGGGTTATTATTTGCCATGTTTATAATTTTATGCCCAACACATGCTGTGCAGCCTCTGCAGGATTGAAAAGTATATTATATGCAAGCTGCAACAGCCTTGCACTATATGGCCGCAGGCTTTTGGCATGGGGCGTTGTTTCAAAAAAATTGTGAAGCAACCTTAGCCCGCAAAAAACAGTGCATTTTTCCAGCTTTGCCCGGGTTTCGGCATCATTCCATTTATTAGCTGCTGCATAATTTGTAAAGCAAACCGAAATAAACAATTGCATATTGCCCTGGTCAAATGTTTTTACTCCCTTGTTGGCTTTGTAAACAGGGTCTTCGCTGATGACCCATGCAGTTAAGGCACTTTGAAAAACTGTTGCCAGGTCCCATAGCGGATCACCGGTATTAAACAATTCCCAGTCAATTAATTTAAGTGAAGTAGTTCCAGTTTGTTCTTTATCAATCTTTACAAGGAAATTATTCAGTTTACTGTCGCCATGAACAATACAATCCGCTACCCATAATTTAGCTGCTTCACCAATCATGTCCATAAAGCCCGGTACATCATAAATCAGTTGTAAGCCGGCAGCTTCAGCCTCCGACCTGGCAGCATTTGCCGAAAATGATTTTAGTTCAGGCAGGGTAAGTATCCAGGGTTTATTTATAGATATAAAGCCTTTTTCAGTAAGCTTTTCAACGGTTTCAGCAGGTGTGGAGTGCAATAAAAACAATGCATTGGCAAGTTCAGTGGCTGTGGCAGTACTTAAATCCTGTTGATACAGCAGCTGATCATAAATGCTTGTGTAACCGGCCAGGTACTCTAAAACAAGAATGGCATTTGCTGTATCATAGTGTAAAGAAACGGGCAGGTATTTTTGCAAAGGCCCGAAGCTTTCATTCGCTGCGGCAATTTCATAAAACAAAGCTTCCCTTTTCAATGAATGTATTTTTTCGGCTGTAGAACCCAATGCCTGTTTTATAAAATAACGGTTGGTTTCAAACTCTTTGTTTACAATATAGTTTTTATGCCTGCTGTTTCCTGCGTCGCAGGAAAATTCATCGTTCACAAATGAAGCTTTATCAAACAACCCACAGTCGAGCAGGTAATGAACAATATTTGTTTCTGTAAGCAGCATAAAATAAAAAGCAATACCATAAATGTATTGCTGTGAAAATTTAAATTCTGTAAACCGGCTTAATAATAATATCCTTTGCCTCCCTGTGGTATTAATGAACCCTGGTTAAAATCCCATGGCGGGCAGGCTCTTGATCCAACCATCTGCATACGCAAAAGCTGCCGCACTTTTGTAAAGTCTGTTGCCATTACTTTGGTAAAATCTGTCATGGCTACTTTTGTAAAGTCTGTTGCCAGCGTAGCTGTCCAGCGTGTAAAATCGGTAGCTTCACCAATAGTGGTGCTTCCCGGTTTATCTCTTTCCTGCTCATATAATTTTCTTAAATAGGCATCGTATAAATTGCCTTCCAGGTAGGCAGTGGCTCCACGGTTATTTGTGGTAGGTATCTTTATCCAGATCTTGCTGCCACCCAGGCCAAGCGGATCGTCGGTAATCTTTTGCGTGTAAACAATATCTGCAACCGGAATGTCGGCATAATCATTTAAGGAAGGATCGGTATATAACCGGATGCTGTCTGCAGCAGTGGATTTGCCGATATATCCCTGCAGGAATACCAGCGGTGATTTGTCAGCAGCATTCGGACGGGCCGCTTCTACAAATGCATCAAACTGAATCTTGGTTTTTGTTACTGTAGGCATTTTAAAAAAGTTTTAATAGTTAAAAATATAAACCGGTTATTTTAAAATCATTTCTTTGGCAATAACCTTATGTTATTATTTTCTGCTGCCTAAAAATAATTTAACTGTACGGTATGCCCTGCCTTGTTCTCCTTCCAGTACTTTTTCATCCCTGCTGTCAATGGGGATGCTCATTCTCTTTCCCGCCAGGCTTTCATATGCCGGTAATGCTAAAAAATTGCTTTCATCCATCAGCTTATTAACCAGTAAAGGGATAATCACTTTACCCATGGCAGTCATCTCCCTGTATTCAGCAGATTTGGCCCTGGCATAAGGATCCGATGCAGAAGAAAAGCTTCCTTTAAACCAGCTGTTTTTAAATGCCCTGAATTTTTTTTCAAACTCAGCAGCCGTATCAGCCGGTACTGCTTTTACCAGTTCTTTAATGAGAGCGGTTTCTTCTTTTGTAAAAACTCTTTTTATTTTCATATACTCTTTAAGATATTTTGGAAGGGGAATTGGAAATTGCGGGCCAACGATAATTATTTTCCAGGTGTAATAAGCAATTACATGCTGATATACCGGTCCGTTCAGTTCATTTAAACAATGTTGAATACGGGCAAGGCTGCCACACTTAGACTCCCAACAGGGGCCATGCGTTGGGCCCGAAATACAGCCATGTGTCATCGCATTATTTGAAGCGCCCCATACCGCCACAAACCCCTTTGTTTTCCGTTGCAAGCCAAACTGTGCATAAAAATTATCAAAATCCTGCAGTGTGCTACCCGGCCAATGCCAGTAATTGGTTACGCCAACTGTCCAGGATATACAATTATAATTGCCGGTTGGTTCACCCGTAACAATGGTGAAATCTACATCTAATAACGGAAAATCGTTGTGAAAAGTAATCTTTTCAGCAGCTGTTAATTTTCTGGGAAGTGCCATAGTTTATGTTTTTATTGAGCATAAAAGTAGTGTGTTAATTTTTCAGATACAATACCCGATTAGTGGTATTTTTAATGACCGCATTGCTTAATATTATTTCATCTACACTTAACAAAGGCCAAAAATTTTTCTCATTTGTAAGCCATACCTTTATTTAGTAGTAAACAAAACAAGCGTAAAGTAAAACTAACAGGCTAAAATCATTTAACGTGCATAAGCGTATTATCTTCCTCTTATTTTTTTCTTTTTGTGCAACCCTGCATGCACAGGATACAATACAGAAAATTGTACCCGGCAGAAAAAATGCAACCACTCAAATAAACAAGCCTTATGTAATTCTTATTTCAGCCGATGGATTTCGTTATGACTATGCTGAAAAATACAATGCACAGAATCTGTTGAAACTCCGCAGCAGCGGTGTACAGGCAAAAACTATGATACCGGCTTTTCCCAGTGTAACTTATCCCAATCATTATTCCGTTGCCACCGGTTTATATCCATCACATCATGGATTGGTATATAACCAGTTTTACGACCGCAGCCGCAAAAGCAGTTACAATATCAGCGACCGGAAAACTGTTGAAGATGGAACCTGGTATGGCGGTACACCCATTTGGGTATTGGCCGAGCAGCAGGCCATGCTCACGGCGTCTTATTTTTTTGTTGGTGATGAAGCCGCTATACAAAACGTATACTCAACTTACAGGTATCATTTTAACGATACTGCCAATATCAATTTCCGCATTGATAAAGTAGTTAAGTGGTTGCAATTGCCCGAAGATATCCGTCCGCATCTTATTTGTTTTTATATCAGCAATGTAGATCATGATGGACACATGTTTGGCCCCGATGCACCGCAAACAGAAGCTGCTGTTCAGTTTGTAGATAAAGCCATTGGCAGCATGGTTGAAAAAGTAAATGCAACCGGGCTGCCTGTAAACTTTATCTTCCTTTCCGATCATGGCATGGCGGCTGTTGATACGGTTACCCGTATAAATATCGAAAGCATGATGGATACTTCACGTTTTATCATGCGTGGCGGAAATACCAGTCTGCACCTGTATGCAAAAGATACTGCCTATATTCAGCCAACTTACGAATTGCTTAAAAAGAAAGAGCATTTCTTTACCGTTTACCGGCGTGAAGATATTCCTGCCAAATGGCATTTTACAAAAGCAGATGACCGCTTCAACCGCATTGGCGATATTTTTATTGTACCGCAATACCCTAAAGTATTAAGCAGTTACACTAATCGGATAAGTCCCGGGGCACATGGTTTTGATCCAGCCATAAAAAAAATGCATGCAGTATTTTATGCCTGGGGCCCTCAGATAAAAACCGGTAAAACCATCCGCTCTTTCGAGAATATTCATGTGTATCCATTGGTATGCCAACTGCTGGGCCTTACTTATACTGAACAAATTGACGGCGACCCAAAAGTGCTTGAAAAAATAGTACGCAAAATAAATGTGCCAGCAACACCGAAGGGCGTTACCTTTTACATGAGCGGAAACTAAGTACAGCAATTAAAATTTACTTTTAGCAAAGTATTTACTTACTTGTCTAAAATTGCTGTTATGAAAAAAGCTATTACTATACATGCCATTCTTCCTGTTTGTTTACTGCTGATGTTGTTTATGTATACTCCTGCCACCGCACAAATGATGCGATTGCCCGAAACCAATACAAACTACAAATGCAAAACAGCCAGGCAACTGGGTGCAACCAATATTGAAATTACCTGGAATGCCCCGGGTGTAAAAGGCCGTGAAGGAAAGATATGGGGAACCGATATTGCCTGGTATGGCTTTAATGTGCTTGGTTTTGGTTCCAGCACCGCTTCTCCATGGAGGGCCGGTGCCGATGAGTGCACCAATATTTCTTTTTCTACCGATGTAACTATTAATGGCAAGCCACTGGCTGCCGGTAAGTATGCATTTTTTATTGCGTTGTATCCCGATTCGTCTGTGCTCATCTTTAATAAAAACATTAACGAGTGGGGCAGCTATTTTTATAAGAGTGAAATGGATGTGTTAAGGGTTACAACTTACCAGCAAAAAGATGCAAAGGAAAGTAAAGAAAGGCTTGAGTATAATTTTTCAAAGCAAACAAATAATTCGGTTGAAGTAAGTCTTGACTGGGAGCGTTGGCGTATTCCTTTTAAAGTAGAAGTTGATGTTACTGCCACTACATTGGCTTACATACGGTCGCAAATGAGTGGTGCTGCGGGTTTTGATCCGCCAAGCCTGGAATCGGCTGCAACCTGGTGCCTGCAGAACAATGTGAATACCGGGGAAGCGCTGGGCTGGATAAATGCTGCTGTTGACCCCAATTTAGGAGGTGCCAATAATTTTAAAAACCTTTCGGTAAAAGCAGGGTTGCTAAACAAACTGAATAAAAAAGAAGAAGCTGATAAAATAATGAAAGCGGCTTTTGAAAAAGCAACCGTTACTGATCTGCATAACTATGGCCGCCAGTTATTGGGCGAAAAGAAAGTTACAGAAGCGCTGGAGATATTTGAAATGAACTATAAAAAATTCAATGGTGCATGGCCAACCAGTGCCGGTTTAATGCGTGGTTATTCTGCACAGGGCGATCTTAAAAAAGCATTGGAGTATGCCAACAAAGCTGTTGCTGATGCACCTGGTGCCGAAGTAAAAAAGATAATGCAGGCTGCTGTAGAAACTTTATCAAAGGGTAAGGCCTTATAAAGCAGATTACTGTAATGCAGGCAACTTTATTTAAACTGCATTACATTTTATAAGCCTGAAAATAATTCTGATCAATCTGTGTATATATACGCCTGTAGCAGGTTGTATGGAATGTGTACAAAAAAAATTAAATAGCTGTACTGCCAAAAAAAACTCCTGTAATCTTTTCTGTAAAACAGCCTTTTGAATTTAGTCGCATAAAATAGCCAAAAAAAGTTTTACTTTATGGCATTGAAAAAGCCATTTTATGTTGAAATATTCTCTCGCTGTAACCATCTTTTTTATTTCATGTAGCGTTTTGGTGAAAGCGCAGTCTCCCGGAGGTATTTCAACAAACAATAAAATGTGGCTGCGGTCAGATAATGGCGTAAGTACTACCGGAAGCACGGTTACGCAATGGCAGGAAAATTCCGGTGCTAATGTTACAGGCAATTTTAATATACAGGCTCTTGCCGGTACGGCCAATGTGCAAACCGGCCCAACACTCATTCCTGCCGGCGTTAATTTTAATCCTTACCTGAGTTTTGATGGTATAACCAATTCCTTATCCAGTGCAAACAATTTTTTAGGAACAGCCCTGGTGAGCAACACCAATGTAACAGTTTTCCAGGTACTGAATTTAAAATCAGGTACAGTGTGGCTTAAATGGGAAACCGATATTTTAGGAACTACTGCCAGGCTTGGATTTGAAAATGCTGCCGGTAAACTCAGGTTCGATTTTCCAAAAGCTAACCCGGCTTCAGCCGGACAAAATATCGGTGTTACCACTATACAGAATAAACATGCACTTTCTACAACTTATGCCAATGCAACTACATCAGTAAACCGTTTAAATGGTGCCGATGATAATACCATACCTATACCAGGCCCCGGCAATTTTGGAGCTGCAAATACTAAGATTGTAATTGGAAACGAAAACCTTATCAACCTTCCCTGCAAAATAGATATGGCAGAAGTGATCATCTATTCAAATACTTTAACTGCCGCTGAAAGAAATAAGATTGAATCGTACCTGGCAGTAAAATATGGTTTTACATTAAACCAACTGGCGGTAAACAATAATAATTATGTGGCAACCAATGCTGCCATTACCTGGGACAGGGCGCTCAACAGTGCATATGCCAATGATATAACCGGCATAGGCCGGGATGATGCAACCGCTTTAAATCAAAAGCAATCCAAATCGGTAAATACAACATCACTGGTAACTTTGTATAATGGAACTTATCCGGCAGGAATTTTTCCTGCAGAAAATTCTACCAACACCAGTATTTTTTCAAACGACTTATCTTTTTTACTGATTGGTGATAACGGAGGCACAACCACAGTTGACCAATGTGCATTGGACGGAAACGCCCACCGCATGCAGCGTGTATGGAAAGCAGGCAACACAGGATCAGTATCACCTGTCACCATTGCAGTTGACCAGGCATCAGTACCAGCAACGGTAAAATTCATTTTGGTTTCAGCAAATCCTGTCTTTCCGTTAAGCGGCACAATCATTTATCCGGTTACAGCAGCAGGAGGAAAATTGTACAGCGCTGTTACATTAAATCACAATGATTATTTTACTTTTTCCAGCGATACCATTCCACTTCCGCAACTGCAGGCTGCTGATGTATGCATCAATACCAATGGTACAGCTACGGTTTTAAACCCGGTGCCGGGGGCTGTTTATAATTGGTATAATCTGGCAGTTGGAGGAACTTTGGTTGGTACCGGCACCAGTATCACCATCCCCAATTTGCAAAATGATACTACACTGTATGTACAAACAACAACTGTTTTCAATTGCATATTACCAATCAGGGTGCCGGTTACCATTCGTGTACAAACAGTTGCAACACCGCAGGCAAATACAATACAAACCGGCTGTACAGTAAATACCGGCAGTGTAACCATTACAGCACCCACAGGTCCGGGCTATCAATATTGTATTAACGGTGCAAATTGCCAGGCGGGGTTAACTTTTTCAAACCTGGCTCCCGGCACTTATACTATTACGGCAGTAAATGCATTGGGTTGTATTTCGCCGGTATTATCTGTTACCATAAATGCCCCACCACCAATACCTGCTGCACCTGTAGTAAATGCACCGGTATCTATCTGCGAAAATCAAACAGCGACTTTAAGTATCACTAATCCGGTGGCAGGCAATATTTATAACTGGTACACTTCATTAACTGCAACAGTTCCCGTACATACAGGCACTACATTTACTACACCGGTTTTATTTACTGCAACAACGTATTATGCCGAAGCTGTGAATGCGCAGGGATGTGTGTCGTCAAGAACCAATGCAGATATACAGATCAGAACAAAGCTTTTACCGCCTGTTGTGACCGTAGCACAGGTTACCGATAGCTCCATTTTATTCAATTGGACATCCGTGCCCGGAGCAAATAAATATTTGGTATCTACCAATGGAATTAATTACACTTTACCCAGTTCAGGCGTTAATGGTACTTCACATTATATAACAGGATTATTACCCCGTACAACCGTTACACTTTATGTAAAAGCAGTTGATTCCTTAATTACCTGTATCAACAGTTTTGATGGCACAGGAACGGCTAAAACATTAGCTAAATATGATGATGTGTATGTGCCATCTGCCTTTACACCAAACGGCGATTTGCTGAATAATACCTTAAGGGTTTATGGAGATATCAGATCTTACCGGTTCATTATTTATAACCGGTATGGCCAGCTTGTTTTTTCTACCAGTACAATTAATGCTGGCTGGGATGGAACTATTAAAGGTAAGGCCCAATCAACAGGAACCTATGTTTGGTATGTAACAGCCTTACTCAGTGATGGCCGGACAGTGAATATGTCGGGCACCAGTATATTGATCAGGTAAAAATTTAGTGCAAAAATTCATACGTGTGCCGGTTAAAATTTCATTGTTTAATTCTCCTTTTAGGCATTTAATTTCTTAAATTGCTGTAAACTAAAATCATGTCAAAAAATCTGGGTGAGCTATCTGGCAGAAAGGGGTTAAAAAACAACCTTTTTGAAGCACTTGGCATTGCTGCAGAAAAAACAGGTGCGCCGGCTAAGGAAAGAATGGAAGAACTGGCTTCTGAATTTATAATGGGTAAGGCCAATATTGTTGGCACTGCCAGTTTTTATGATTTTTTAAAGGAAGAAAACAAGGGCAAAAAAGTATTTGTATGCAATGGCAGTGCCTGCATGACCGCAGGTTCACAGGATGCACTGAAGGAAAAATTAAGTGGAGAATTTAATGCAGATGAGATAGGAGAAATGTGTTGCCTTGGCCGTTGCCATGAGAACAGTGCTTTCAATTACCATGGAAAGAATTACTCCGGATCGGCTGTAAATGAAATTGAAGAAATCAAAAGTCAAAAGTCAAAATTGGTTGACAGATACCATGTTGCTTCATACGGTACACCTGTTTTAACCGAAGCATTTTCCGGCATAAATGAATATTACAAAATACTTGCTGCTGCCCTGGCACAAACACCCGAAGCATTATTGGCTGAACTAAAAGAATCAGGTTTAAGAGGCAGGGGCGGAGCAGGTTTCCCTATCGCCTTTAAATTAGACTCCTGCCGCAACACAGCAGGCAAACAAAAATTTATTGTATGCAATGCTGATGAAGGTGACCCCGGTGCCTACAGCGACCGCTACCTGATGGAGCAACAGCCACACAGCGTTTTGCTGGGCATGATGATTGCCGGATATATTGCTGGCGCCGATACCGGTGTGTTGTATATCCGTGCAGAATATCCCGAATCGCAGGAGATCGTGCAGGAAGCTATCAATCATCTGCTTGACGAAAATTTATTAGGAGAAAATATCCTTGGCTCCGGGTTCAATTTTAATTTCAAACTTATTAAGGCCATGGGAGCCTATATATGTGGCGAAGAAACCGCCTTGCTTTCATCT
>JAOAUI010000299.1 GCA_030157685.1 Ferruginibacter sp.
CTGAGTACGCCATACTGAATGCAAACTATATGAAGGCGAGGCTGGAAAAATTTTATACCATCCTGTATACAGGTAGCAATGGATATTGTGCACATGAATTTATTGTTGACCTGAGGCCGTTTAAAGTTAGCGTGGGTATTGAAGCAGAAGATGTGGCTAAACGCCTGATGGATTACTGCTTTCATGCTCCTACCCTGAGTTTCCCTGTTCCGGGAACAATTATGATTGAGCCGACAGAAAGTGAAGACAAAGGAGAACTGGATCGTTTTTGCGAAGCACTCATCAGCATCTATCATGAAATAAAAGCCATTGAAGATGGCAAAGCTGATAAGGTTGACAATGCTTTAAAAAATGCACCGCATACACAACAGGTAATTTGTGCCAATGAATGGAATCATGCATACAGCAGGCAGGAAGCAGCTTTTCCGCTGGCTTACGTAACAAAGAATAAATTCTGGCCATCCATTGCCCGTATCAATAATACCTTTGGCGACAGGAACCTGATTTGTACCTGCGAGCCGATGGAGAGTTATATGGAAGAAAAAGAATAATTCTAGCTATTAATATTCAAAAAAAAGTCCGGCCCCAAACAGGTTGGACTTTTTTTATGGTTCTTACTAACAAAATATTGTACATTTCATCATGCAAAATCAATTCCTGTTATACGGAGCAAATGGTTATACCGGCAAACTCATTGCAAAACTTGCTGCAACCTATAGTTTGCAACCCATACTTGCCGGCAGAACCGAAACAAGCATAAAACCGCTTGCAGATGAATTACAACTCGCCTACCGCATTATTGATCTGGATAATAAAGAACAATTAGAAAATGCTTTATCAGAGGTTAAACTGGTATTGCATGCCGCAGGCCCCTATGTGTACACCGCCAAACAAATGATACAAGCCTGTTTACAAACCGGTGTTCATTATATTGATATCAATGGCGACATTTCTGTTTTTGAAATGCTGAAAAAATATGATGTTGCAGCAAAAGAAAAAAATATCATGGTAATGCCCGGCGTTGGTTTTGATGTAGTGCCAACAGATTGTATTGCTTTGCAGTTAAAAAATAAAATGCCTGATGCTACACATTTAAAGCTGGCATTCGCTTCTATCGGAGGCGGTTTATCACATGGTACAGCAACAACCATGGCCGGTAAGATTGGTGAAGGCGGCGCTGTAAGAGAAAATGGTAAAATTGGAAGAAAACCATTGGGACAAAAAGGGATGTGGGTAAGTTTTGGTAAGAAAAAAATGTTTGTAATGACTATTCCATGGGGAGACATTTCAACTGCATACACAACAACCGGGATATCTAATATAGAAACCTATACCGGCATTGCACCTAAAGTTTACCGGATATTAAAATTTCAGTGGGCATTTAACTGGTTATTAAGAACCAATTTTGTACGTAACATCATCAGGAAGAAAATTAAAGCAAGGCCAGCCGGACCATCAGATGAACAAAGACAAAAAAGCAGCAGCCTGGTCTGGGGCGAAACAAGCAATGCATCCGGAGAAAAAATAACTGCCTGGATCAGTTGCCTGGATGGATATACATTAACTGCCCACAGCAGCTTACTTATCAGCAAAAAAATACTGGAAGGGAATTTCAAAACCGGTTATCAAACGCCGGCCGGTTGTTATGGAGAGAATCTGATCATGGAAGTTCCTGGTACCAAAATTATTTAAGGCTTTTCACTATTTAATTGCATACTAATTTTTATAAGCGTAAATTAAAGCTTCAATCATAAAACTAATCATCATGAGAAAACAACTGCTGTTTGTATTGATTTGCTGCCTGTCAGGCAACTTTCTCTTTGCACAAACTGATGCTGTATCAAAGATCAGAAAAGAAGGCCTTGACAATTCTAAAGTAATGAATTTTGCATTCAACCTCACGGATGTAAGCGGCCCAAGGCTTACCAACTCACCCGGGTTTTTCAGAGCAGCTAACTGGGCAAAAGATGAATTGACAAAAATGGGATTGGTAAATGCATCCATAGAACCCTGGGGAGATTTTGGTACAGGCTGGGAACAAACCCGCTGCTACATTGCCATGACAGCACCCTATTACACACCTATGATTGCCATACCACGTGCATGGACAGGAAGTACGCCCGGCAAAAAAATAATCAGCAGCGATGTAATACTTATTAAAGCAAAAGATTCAGCAGAACTATTTCAGAATTATTCTGGCAAGATAAAAGACAAGATCGTGATGTTCTATTCAATGGATACGCTCCGCCCGTCTTTTACTGCAGATGGAGGAAGGTTTACAGAAGAAGAACTTACCAAAATGGCCAATTCAAAACCGGATACAGCGCAAAGAAGAGGAGCAAGAAATATAAGTCCGGAAGCGATGGCTGCAAGAAGACAGCAACAGGCACTTGCCCGGCAGATGAATGGATTTTACAATATGGAAAAACCAGCACTGGTTTTAAGTATGAATGGCAGAGGAAATGATGGAACCCTATTTGTACAAAATGGCGGCTCGGTTGATAAAGGATCCGAAAATAATTATGCCTGGATCATGTTATCGAGCGATGATTATTTAAGAGTACAGCGCCTGGTTGCCGCAGGAGAAAAAGTAGAAATGGAAGCGGATGTAAAAACCAAATTTTACGATAAGGACATCAAAGGTTATAACGTTATTGCTGAAATTCCGGGAACAGACCCGGTATTGAAAGATGAGATCGTAATGCTTGGTGGCCACTTAGACAGTTGGCAGGGTGCAACCGGTGCTACAGATAATGCAGCAGGTTGTGCAGTAATGATGGAAGTAGTACGCATATTAAAAACCACCGGACTTCAACCTAAAAGAACAATCCGTATTGCTTTGTGGAGTGGCGAGGAACAGGGGCTGCATGGCTCACGCAATTATGTAAAAAATCATTTTGCCGACCCTGCTGATATGGTTTTAAAACCTGATCATGCAAAAATTTCGGCTTATTATAACCTGGATAACGGCACTGGAAAAGTTAGAGGTATTTATTTGCAGGGTAATGCTGCTGCAGGGCCTATCTTCTCCAAATGGCTGGAACCTTTTAATGATCTGGATGCTAAAACAGTAACCATTGATAACACAGGCGGAACAGATCACCAGGCTTTTGATGCCATTGGCATTCCTGGTTTCCAGTTTATACAGGATGAGATAGAATACAATACCCGTACACACCACACCAATATGGACACATATGATCATTTGGTACCGGCTGATCTGAAGCAGGCAGCAACCATTATTGCTGCATTTGTTTATAACACGGCACAGCTCGATCAAAAAATTCCAAGAAAAGAATTACCTAAAGCAAGGGGCACCGGCGGAAGAAACTTCTGATTAAAACAGAGAATAAATAAAAAGGACACATGTTACATGTGTCCTTTTTATTTACAAAGCCTTTTTATCAGTTCAAAATCATTATTTATGCAACTGCTTCTTTCTTTTCTTTAGCTACGGTAATCCTGGTGAATTCAGAGCCGCTGAAGATTTTAGCGAGTTTATTATCATTTGTTTTTTTCCACTCAGGAATATTCGATTCAGAAACAATACGCCAGAAATTTTTTGCCTTCAGGTCTTCATAATCATTTGAATCAATAAAAATACCAACAATGGTATTTCGTTTTTTAAATTCAATTTTAATTGCAGTTTTAGCCAGGTGAGCAGGCTCTAAAAACTTGGAGATCATTTCATTTACCATATACTTATTTCTTGCAAATGTAGGCTAATTAAGGCTCTTAACCCAATTTATTAAATCTGTATGTATTAATTACTTAATGGGCAGGTTATCAGGATAAACAATTAACATTTAAATCCGGTAACAAACAGCATTAATACTCATTCCTGCACCTACTGAGGCAAACAGGATTACATCGCCTTCATGTAATGCGTGCTCAGGCATCAATCCTTTTCTTACCATATCAAACAAAGTAGGTACTGTTGCAACGGAGCTGTTGCCCAGGTTATGTATACTCATTGGCATTATGTTTACAGGAACATTTGTAATACCATATAATTTGTAGAGCTCTTTAATAATTGCTTCGTCCATTTTTTCGTTTGCCTGGTGAATAAACACTTTTTTCACATCTGCAATACTTATCCCGCTTTTATCCAGGCAAATTTTCATCGCTTCCGGCACATGCTTCATAGCATATTCATATACTTTTCTGCCTTTCATTTTTATGTACCGGATACGTGGGTCAGAATCAGGATAAAAAGATTTTCCCAAATTCAGATAATTTACTTCATCGCCACAATGCGATTGTACACTGCTGCCTAAAATACCTGATTGGGTTTCACTACTGTCCTTTACTTCCAATATACAGGCTCCTGCCCCATCCGAAAATATCATGCTATCCCTGTCATACATATCCAGCACCCTCGACAAAGTTTCGGTACCAATTACCAAACATTTTTTTGCAAGACCTGCTTTAAAATAAGCATCTGCCTGTATAACACCTTGTATCCAACCGGGGCAGCCAAATAAAATATCATAAGGAATACACGAGGGGTTTTTTATCTTCAATGCATGTTTAACCCTAGCAGCCAAAGCAGGCATAGCATCTGTTTGAATGGTATGCTTAATTACATTTCCGAAATTGTGTGCAACAATAATCTGATCAATGGTTTCAGGGTCGCAACCGGCATCCTCAATAGCCCTTTGGGCGGCAATGGCTGCCATATCAGACGAATCAATGTTTGAGTCTGCGTAGCGCCTTTCTTCTATACCGGTAATTTTTTTGAATTTTTCTACAATAATTTGCGGTTCGATATCTAAAATCTTATTATCCTCGGCATAAAAATTATGGCCGGTAAAATCACGGTTTGTTTTAACAAAATCTGGTATATAACAACCGGTTCCTGTAATTACAGTGGCTGGCTTATTCTGCATAAAAAATTATTTTAAGACTTTAAAAAGGCAGGTAAGGAATGGCTATAAAATTACCGTTTTATACTGTAATTAACATGAAAAACAGTTTCAATTAATAAAATCTACTCAATTAGCAGTAAAAGACTATATTTGCACTTTATTAATACAATACAAATACAAAAAATGGACAAACAACAAGGCACCGTTAAGTTTTTCAATTCTGAAAAAGGATTCGGTTTTATTAAGCACAATGACTCTAACAAAGAAACTTTCGTTCACGTAAGTGGATTAATAAGCGATATTAAAGAAGGCGACAGCGTTGAGTTCGATTTGCAAGAAGGCAAAAAGGGAATGAACGCAGTTAATGTGCAGGTAGTAGGATAATTCCTAAACATCAAAACCTTTCAGGGCTATTCTTAAAAGAGTAGCCCTTATTTTATGCCCTCCAGGGAGTATAAATCCTAATTTTTTTACAAAACCGTAAACAATTAAAGCCCGTATGTTGTTTATAGATAATTTTACAGCATAATTAAAATAAGATATGAAAAGAATTTACATTTCGCTTGTTTGCCTGGCAGTTTCTGCTATTGCATTTTCTCAGTCCGCTGGTAAAATCAACCTTGCCAATGGCCAAAAAATAGTTGTTGAAAGCACTACAGATATACTGGCGTCCCTTACAATGGGCATGGAATTAACCAGTACCTCAACTTCTGTAAATGCTTTAGAAGTAAAAAACAGCGCTCCCAATAACTATATCATCAGTAATACACTTACAAAACTGAAGATGAATACGAATATGATGGGTCAGGCTAATAATTACGATTCTGAAAATAAAGCCGGCAATAATGAAGAGATGTCGAAGGTATTTGATGATAAATTAAATAAGCCTGTTGATATTACTATTGATAACACAACCGGATTAGCTGTTGCTGAAAAGAAAAAATCAAGCCAGGCTGATGTTGATGAAACCAATGCGACAGCAGATATCATGAAAATATTTTCTGACAATGCTTCGGATGATGCGATTGTTTCTGGCGCATTTGAAATAGTACCTAAAGGAAAAGCCGTTGGTGACAGTTGGGCTGATACAGCCAGGAGTAAGGATATGAAAACTATACGCACTTATACCCTTAAATCCATTTCAGGAAATGAAGCCGTTATACAGTCAACCGTTGTTTCAACTGCTGTAAACAAATTGAATTTCCAGGAAATGGAGTTTGAAGTAAAAAGCGAGACTAAAACAAATGGCGAAATCATAACTGATATATCAAGCGGGTTGGTAAAGAAAAGGACCAGTGTTGCTGATATTACCGGCAGCATTCAAATGATGGGACAGGATATGCCGATTAGTGCAAAAGCAACTTCAACCAATATTTATAAATAAAGATCTATTTTTTTGTAAGTAGTTTTTGATACCCAAATGCTGTAAGCAGGCAAATACCGCCAATTATCCACCATAAATTATTAAAGCCTGTGGAGTATGCTATTTGTGTACCACTGGTACTACCAATTACCTGTGCAGCACTCCAGGCCATTGTATAATAAGCTGCATATTGTCCCCGGTTGCCTTCTGTACTCCGTGAAATATAGTAAGAGTTCATAAAAGGCATGGCAATCATTTCTGCAATAGTTATCAATACCATAGATAAAACAGCAACAACAAAGCCTTGCATGAATGGCAAATTCAGCATAAAAAATGAGGTGGCCATAATGACAGAGCCATAAGCCATTAAACGGAGATAAGGCCTCCGCCCCTCCAGTTTAAAGACAATCACCATTTCAAACAATGCAATAACAATCCCGTTCATAGCCATTAAAATGCCAATCCAGAATTCGTTGATGTGCAATCCTTCCTTGAAATATAAAGGAATGGTAGTAAACAACTGAAAAAAACAAATGGCAAATAAAACCTGTAAGCCAATAAAATACAAAAAAGTTTTGTCGGCATATGCAGGCTTTGCCTTTCCCTTTTCTGGTGTGGCTTTGCTGAGATTTTGCTGTTGAGAAAGGCTTACTTTAGGCAACAACCATAACAACAACAGTGCTGCGCTGATATTTGTGAATCCATCAACCCAAAACAACAAATGATAATTTACAGAAGCTAAAAAGCCACCCAATGCACCACCAATACCCCAACCTAAATTAATAGCAAGGCGCACTATGGAAAAGGCCTGTGTCCGGTTTTGCGGTGTACTGTAATGTGCAATAGCTGTTGCATTGGCAGGACGAAAAGACTCATTGACCATACTGAGAAAGAAAGTACATACACAAATAGAAACATAAGTTTTCATTTGTCCCAGCGTAATAAAAAGTATACCACCGCAAAACAGTGAAAAAAACTGTGTATAATAAAACCCAAAGCGGTCGCTTATTTTTCCGCCAAGGAAAGCTCCTGCCAATGAACCAATTCCGTAAACAGCTACAACTAAACCAGCCAGTTTTGTTGAATAACCAATATGATTAATGTAGAGCGTCATAAAGGCAAGCACCATGGTGCCACTGCGGTTAATCAGCATTACAACTGCAAGCAGCCACATGCGGCGTGTTAAACCGGTGTAAGCATTTCTGTATAAATTAACGGCGGCACTAAGCATAAAAAAGTGTTGCAAAGTTATTTATTTGCAACACTTCTTATTAAAAAAAAATATTAAAGATTATTCAGTACATCCATAACTGAAGCCCGCTTTCTGTAATCAGTATTAAAAAACACATACTTTACTTTTCCATCTTTACCAATAATATAAGTTGCCGGTACCGGAAGATTTGCGCCGTTAACACCATTGGTCTTGTCAAAATCTATCCCGTATCCTTTATACTTTGTTATGGTTTTTTCATCAACAGCAAAATTCACTTTGTACATTTTCATTATTGCCAATCCCTGGTCTACAAGTACAGGAAAAGTTGATTTTGTTTTTTCAATTGTCTTCTTCACATTCTCTGCAGTTTCGGGTGCAATAGCCAGTACTGATGCCCCTTTTGCAATTAACAAAGATAAAGAATCTGAAAAACGGCTCATCTGCTTATTACAATAAGGACACCATTGTCCCCTGTAAAAAAGCATAACAACCGGCCCTTTTTGCAATGCCTGCTTAAGGCTAATTGTTTTACCATCCTGGTCTTTAGCAGAAAAATCAGGAGCCATATCTCCCACTTTTAATCCTTCAGGATAAACAGTTTCTACCTGTGCAAAAGCAAGTGAAGATATAATCAGTGAAAAAGAAAGTAGCAGTGTTATTTTTTTCATACTTCAAATTATTTATGCAAAAGTATCAGAACACATATACAGTTTATGTCGTGCAAAAGACAAGTACGGGAACTACTGATTAAAATTTTCTGTCTTTGGAATAAGCTTTATACCAACCTTGCAAACTTCTGGAGGTTTTGCTAATTTTCTGATTGTAGTATCAATCCATGCACCATCAATAGTAATAAGCGCTGCCAGTGTATTTCCATTTGTCCACAATTCATGTACCATGGTCCAGCGGCTGGTATCTTCATTACACTTACTGAGTTTTAAAAACACTTCCAGTTCATCACCAAATTTTATCTCTCTTTTAAAAATGCATTCTTCTCTAAAAATGATTGGCCCGATATTGTTTTCAACCATAACCGCCGGTGTAATACCATGCTCTGTTAAAAATGCCATGCGGCAATAAGCTCCAAAATCATAATACTTTGAATGAAGTACATGAAAATTTGGATCAAGATCGGCCCATCGTATTTCCAGTTTTTTTGAATATTGTTCCATAGGTTAAAATTACTCATAAAAAAACATCCCCTGTTTCAGGGGATGCTGTAAAATTATTTATAAAGTATTTCGTAGTACTCTTTTGCCATCCGGTTACTATCGAACTGCCAACGAACATCACGCATTCCGTTCCTGGTTATTTCACGCCATACTTCCGGATTATCGTAATACAATGGCAACACCTGATTTTCCAGTATCTCATACAGTTTATTCAGGTCATACTCATCCTGCTCATGTACACTCACACTTTCATAATCAATTGGTGGCACCACAAATCCATTGTTACCATGATTAATAAATTCGCAGATCCAGCCATCATTGGTACTACAGTTTACAGCGCCATTCATAGCTGCCGTCATACCACTGGTACCACTGGCTTCCCTTGGTACTCTTGGGTTATTTAACCATAGGTCAGATGCCTGTTTTAATCTTTTGCTTAAGCCCAGTTCGTATCCTATGCATACTGCTACATGATCGTATTTTTTACTGAGATGAACGAGCATATTAAAATCGCTGATGGCAGGATAATCAACCGGGTAAGGCTTTCCGGCCCAGATGATCTGCACAGGATATTTTGGATTGTTTAACAGCGCTTCAAATCTTTCTTCATCTCGGGTAAGCAGTTCGGCTCTTTTGTAACCCGCAAAACGGCGTGCCCAAACAATGGTAAACACATCAGGGTTAAAAAGTTTGCCGGTTTGGTCTGCCACTACATCAAAGGCTCGTTTCTTCAAATATCTTTTACGGTCAATAAACCCATCTTCATTATTGGCATCCATAAAACGATACAATTGTTTATCGGCCCAGTAATGCCAGTTTTGTGCATTGGTAATGGCTTTTATTTCGCAAATACCGTCATATTTTTTCCAAAGCTGGCGGCTTACTTCGCCATGCAACTGGCTTACACCATTGGCTAATTTTGCAAAACGCAATGCTGCCAGTGAGTGATTGAACAGATCGCCTTCCATGCCGGTAATTTTTCTTACATCTTCCAACTTCATTCCGCAGAAATAACCCATCTTTTCGCAAAGATGAATATCATGCTTTTCGTTACCAGCTTCTTCAGGTGTATGTGTTGTAAAAACCAGGCGTTTTTTTACATCCTCAACACTTCCATGCTTCTTATATAAATAAAATGCCGAGCTGATGGCGTGTGCTTCATTCAAATGATACAATTCAGGATTAAAATTCAACTCATCCATTAATTTGGCACCACCCACGCCCAGTAAAATAAACTGTGCAACCTTAGTAGCCACATTAGCATCATACAAACGATGGGTGATGGTTTGAGAAACATAATCATTCTCGGGCAAATCGGTACTTAACAAAAATAAAGGAGCAGATTTAAAAGTTTCAGGATTAAGATACCACACTTTAACCCAAACCGGGTGTTCGTGAATATCAATCTGGAATTTAATGCCGGTATCTTCCAGGAAATTGTAAATCTTTTCATTCCACTGCACCTGCAGAGTTTGATCCTGGTTACGGGCCTGGTCGTAATACCCATATTTCCATAAAATACCAATACCTACCAGGTTCTGGCGCAACTCGTATGCACTACGCATATGAGAGCCACTTAAAAAGCCTAAACCGCCGCTGTAAATTTTCAATGGCTGACTTACTGCAAATTCCATAGAAAAATATGCTATACGCTTACTGTATTGCTCATCAACCGGATAGGGTACTTTAAAAGAAGAGAAATTCATAATGGGTTAAAATTGGTTTAAGTCGCAATATTAATGGAATTTTCAGACAAATCAATATGTAAACAATACACATTACCCGTTTTCCAGTATAGCAGTCACTTCAATCTCAATCAACAACTCAGTATCAATTAAGTTCGAAACTTCCACCATGGTAGCAACCGGTTTAATATTAATAAAAAATTCGCCGTGGGCTTTTCCGGCTTCTTCCCATTTAGAAATATCCGTAATAAACATTCTTGTTCTTACAACATTTGCCAAACCTGCTCCAGCTTCCAGCAGTGCCTTTTCAATTTTTTTAAAAATAAAAACAGTTTGTGCATACACATCATCTTTACCAACTAACTTATCTCCATCCATGGCAGTTGTTCCGGCCACTTCAATAATATTACCAATCCTTACTGCCCGTGAATAGCCAACAATATCTTCCCAGGGAGAGCCGGAGCCTATATTCTTTCTCATAAAAAATTAATTTATTCCCAATTTACTGATTGTGGCAGGATTATTAATCTCACAAATATTTTGGTAATTAAAATTATATTTTTAGATTTATCTAAATTATATTTTCAACACTATGAGTTTTACAACAAGCGAAGAGAATTACATTAAAGGAATTTTTCATCTGCAGCAAGAGACCGGGTTGGTAAACACCAACTCGCTGGCTGCCGAAATGCAAACCAGGCCTGCATCTGTTACCGACATGCTTAAAAAACTAAAAAGTAAAAAACTGCTGCAGTATGAAAAATACAAAGGCTTTAAATTAAATGAAGCGGGTAAAAAAGCTGCGCTGGATGTAATACGCAAACACAGGCTGTGGGAGTTTTTTTTAGTGGAAAAATTAAAATTTGATTGGGATAAGGTACATCCCATTGCCGAAGAACTGGAACATATCAGCAGTGAAGAACTGGTACAAAGGCTTGATAACTTCTTAGGTAATCCCTCATTTGATCCACATGGAGATCCCATACCGGATAAAAACGGTAAGATACCGGTCATCAAACAACAAAGCCTTTCTGAAATTCCTTTTAAAAAGAATGTAACAGTAAGCTCAGTGGGCAACCAAACGGCACAGATGCTTGACATGCTTAAGCATTATAACATTGCCATTGGTACACAACTTACGGTACTTAAGAAGTTTGAATTTGATGGATCGCTGGAAATAAAAGTTTCAAAACAAAACGCCTGCATCATCAGTGAGCAGGTTGCAAAAAATGTATTTGTACATGATGTTCAATAAAACAAACAATGATGCTTCGCTGAGCGAAGTGCATGAGTCGGTTGATACCACAGCAAAAAAATCAGGATGGAGAAAAGGTTTTTCCTTTTTAGGCCCGGCATATTTAGTAAGTGTTGGTTATATGGATCCGGGTAACTGGGCAACCGACCTGGCAGGTGGTAGTAAATTTGGTTACACCCTTATTTGGGTTTTATTGATGAGTAACCTGATGGCGTTGTTGCTGCAGGGCCTTTCTGCAAGATTAGGAATTGTAAGAGGCCGGGACCTGGCACAGGCAAACCGGGAAGCTTATCCCAAAGCAGTAAATTTTGTTTTATACATACTTGCAGAAATAGCCATTGCAGCCTGCGACCTGGCCGAAGTATTGGGCATGGCCATTGGTATTCAGTTATTAACCGGCCTGCCATTGGTTTGGGGTGTTTCTATTACTGTACTCGATACTTTTTTGTTGCTCTATTTACAGCGCCTTGGTATTCGCAAAATGGAAGCGTTTATAATTACGCTCGTTGGTGTAATTGGGGTCTCTTTTTTAATTGAGATGATTTTAGCGAAACCTGAACTCGCAGATATTGCCAGTGGCTTTGTACCAACTACCATGAGCAAGGAAGCATTATATATTGCCATTGGTATTATTGGCGCCACCGTAATGCCACACAATTTGTATTTGCACTCTGCACTGGTACAAACACGAAAAATTGACCGCACTGATTTTGGAATTAAGCAGGCCATTAAATTCAACCGCATTGATACTACCATTGCATTAAACCTTGCATTCTTTGTTAACGCCGCCATATTAATTCTGGCTGCTAAAGTTTTTTTTACATCGGGAAATTCTGATGTGGCAGAAATTAAAGAAGCACACCGCTTACTCCCTTCGTTTTTAGGAAATGTGGCACCGGTACTTTTTGCAGTTGCACTGATAGCAGCCGGACAAAGCAGTACCGTTACCGGAACCCTTGCCGGACAAATTATTATGGAAGGATACCTGAGCTTACGCATCAATCCTATGCTGCGAAGATTGATAACAAGAATGGTAGCCATTATACCAGCCCTGATTGTTATCGTTATTTATGGCGAGGAAAATGTTGATGCATTGCTGATACTGAGCCAGGTTATTTTAAGTTTACAATTGGGCTTTGCCATCATTCCGCTAATCCATTTTGTAAGTGATAAAAAAACCATGGGCAAATTTGCCATCAACATGGTTCAGAAAATAGCTGCCTGGCTGATTGCATCGGTATTGGTATTTTTAAATTTAAAAATGCTGGTAAATGAAATGAGTAAAGTGTTTACAGATGGGGGTTTATGGCAGCAAATACTGGTAAGTTTAGCCGCACTGATCTGCCTGGCACTGTTGGTGTATATCATCATCAGTCCACTAATAGCAAAAGCCGGTAAGGCTGCAGCATCAATAAAAATACACCCTGAGGTTGACACACTTAGTAACCTGGTAATTCCAAGCTTTAACAAAATAGCCATAGCGCTCGACTTTAGTGAGGATGATGGAAAGTTATTGGCTTATGCGATTGGGCAGGGAAAAGAAAATACACATTACCTGCTGGTTCATATTGTTGAAAGTGCTTCTGCAAAATTATTTGGCGATGAAAGTGATGACTATGAATCGAGGAAGGATAAAGAACGCATGGACTCGTATGTTTTACAATTACAGAGCCGTGGCTTTACAGCCGAAGGCTTTCTTGGATATAAAAACCGTGTAAAAGAAATTGTAAGGATAGCAAAAGGCGTTAATGCCGATATGCTGGTTATGGGTGCACACGGGCATACCGGAATAAAAGATTTTATTTATGGCGAAACCGTTAATACGGTAAGGCACGAATTAAAAATTCCGGTACTCATCGTTAATTTGTAGTGAATGTAGCCAACTGTGCATCAATTTTTTTATTCCAGAACGCCTGCATACTTTCTATTCTTCCATTGGATGTTTCGCCATCATATTCATCCTGCATTTTATTAAGTGCAGCAAAACATTCGTCATGTATGCTCTCAACCAGCGAATTAAAATTTGATTTGGTCAACTTTGCTGCGTTCAGCTTTTGAACAAAAAGGCAGGTGTTAATGTAGGTAATATCATAATGGTGTTGCTCATGAAGCAGTGCGTAAGCAGTTTTCATGCCCTTCTTAACCCATGATTTATTTTTATTGAAGTAGCAGAAAACGGTAATGTAAATACTTGTTTTGTTGTTGTAAGACTGCATACTCATACGATAACCAAATCCAGATTCGGTTATTGCTCCCGCCGGACTTGCTGCATCCGGCCTGCCTTTAAAATCAATCCAGGTAAGCTTACGGTCAGCATCATAATAAATACTATCACCAGTATAGCCGGGGTTTACACTTTGCCATTGTATATTAACAGTAAGTTGGGCAGTGGCTGTATTAACAGCCAGCACAAAAAAAATCAGGAGAATATACTTACCCATACAAATTTTAGAATAGAACCCAAACAAACAGTTTTTATTATTGCTTCAACCGATGTTTAGCCAGATTTACAATATCATTAACAGCAATTTTTTCCATACACTTAAAATGTCCTTTGGGGCATTTTTTATAGCCGATCTTGCTACAGGGCCTGCACCATAATTTATTTATCTCAATAACATCATAATAAACATTTGTTTTTTTACCGTAGTAAGGATACATACCAAAAGCCGGGACCGTATTTCCCCAAACAGAAATAATTGGTTTTTGCAAAGCTGCTGCAATATGCATCAGGCCGGTATCATGTGTAATTACCAATTTTGATTTCTTAACGAGGTCAGCAGATTCGTTCAGATTAAATTTACCGCAGGCATTGTAAATTTTTATCTCATCAGCCTGTGCTATGGCTTTACCATCTTCGTAATCTTCCTTCCCACCCAGTAAAATAATGGGGTGATCAATAGCTGCACACAGTTCTTTCAACTTATGCAGCGGCATTTTTTTTGTTGCTAATGCGGCACCAATTACCACAGCAATATATCCGTGCATGTGCGATGTTGGCAGGTCATTTTCTTTAACCTGGTCAAAAGCAGGTATAAAATAATCCAGCCCCTGTCCGTCATTTACAACTCCCAGCGGTTTTATACATTCAAAGTTGCGGTCAACAATATGTTTTTTAGGAAGTGTGTTTATTTTAAAATTGGTAAGTATAAATTTTTCTATATTTAGTTTATTGAAAGAAAAAGATTTTACATTTTTTAAATGCTTTTTAATGCGAAGCGTACGCA
>JAOAUI010000300.1 GCA_030157685.1 Ferruginibacter sp.
ATATAAAAAGCACCCATGCAGCCGCCCGGTATTTATTAAACTCGTATAAAGTTTATCACGATTGGTTATTGGTATTGGCCAGCTACAACGGCGGCCTGGGTAATGTAAACAAAGCCATCAGAAACAGTGGCAGTAAAAACTTCTGGTCGTTGCAATATTACCTGCCCGGCGAAAGCAGGAACTATGTAAAGAAATTTATTGCCACGCATTATGTAATGGAAGGTACAGGTGGCGTTACAACTGCAGGAGGATCTTTCAACCCTGGATTTGATTTGAATGGCGGTACAAATTCCTTTGACGTTAAACCTAATTTAACCGACGAAGAAAAAGAATTTGCATCTACCCAAAGTATAACAGGCAAATTCAATTCACTGGTTATTTCTAAAAACCTGGCGATGGATATTGTAACTTTTAACCGTTACAATCCCGATTTTGATAACCTGATGAGCATAAACGGCAATTACGATCTGCGCCTGCCTTCAGATAAAATGCAACTCTTTTTAGCCAATAAATATGTTATACTGAATGAGTGTGTACAGCTTTTATTGGGCGATAGTCCGGAGCCGCCACAAAATCAATCAACTACATAT
Organism: Ferruginibacter sp.; assembly: GCA_030157685.1. Taxonomy (GTDB): domain Bacteria; phylum Bacteroidota; class Bacteroidia; order Chitinophagales; family Chitinophagaceae; genus Ferruginibacter. The sequence continues at coordinate 591 of JAOAUI010000300.1, forward strand.
CCAAGGCCAAAAAATAGCAAGAGAAAAGGTAAGTAACATTTTCCCCCATTAACCGTTACAAGCGATTGATTGGTGCAGATTAATTATTTTTGCGGTGTCAACTAAATCCGGATCACTCTCACATCACTCTCACATCACTCTCACATCACTCTCACATCACTCTCACATCAGTCTCACATCAGTCATTATTCCAACACCTTCATCATCGCTGATGCTTTTAATAAACTTTCTTCGTATTCCAATACCGGGTTGCTGTTATAAGTAATACCGCCACCGGTTTGAAAGGAAAGGTATTTATCTGCCTCGTTATACAGTATACTTCGTATCACTACATTAAAGTCAAAGTTGCCACCCGGTTTTACATAACCAATTGTACCGGAAAACAGGCCACGTTTGGTTTGTTCATACTGCTCAATTAATTCCATCACCTTTTTTTTTGGTGCGCCGGTCATGGAGCCCATCGGGAAAGTGGCCTGTACACAATCTATCCAGTCTTTACCTTCTTCCAGTTCACCGCTTACTGTACTGATCATCTGATGCACCTGCGGAAAACTATATACTGCAAAAAGTTCATCAACCTGTACCGATCCCGGTTTACATATCCTGCTTAAATCATTCCTTACCAGGTCAACCACCATCACATTTTCACTTTTTTCTTTTGCACTTTCAATTAAATAATTTCTGGCTTTTTCATCATCTGCAACATTGTCCAAATTTCTTTTGCTGGTTCCTTTTATGGGTTGCGATATGATTTTGCTTCCTTCTTTTTTTAAATACCGCTCGGGGCTGGCGCTTAAACACCAGCGGCTGTTCAGTTTATACAATGCCGAGAAAGGATTTGGCGAAAGTTCAATAAGCCTGTTGTAAATATATAACGGATCAATAACTGCATCTGCTGCAAAAAATTCCTGGCAAAAATTTAATTCATAACAATCGCCCCGTAAAATATGCTGCCGTAGTTTTTCAATAATATCAATGTAGCTTTCCCTTTTTATTTTATGCTGAATAACAATTTTTGATATTACACTTTCAGTAATTGTAGTTGGGCTTTTAACTATAGCTTCAAAAATAATTCTGGCATTGCCTTCATAGTGAATTTTTACTTCCTTATCATTCAGTTCAAGCACAATTTCGGGTACAAAAAAATGCAGGTCGTTAAAACCAATACCATCGCTGTTGCCAGAACTTAATTTTTCGGTTTCATTTTTCAGATCGTAGCTAAAATGGCCAAACAACCAATCGCTTTTATTTGCTGCGTAGAAAGACCGCAATGCATCAAATGCATTTCCGGCCTGAGCTTCAATATTCACTTTTGATCCTGCCGCCAGCAGGCATTCAAATGCCGGCTTACTGAAATCGTAATGACGGTTATCCAGTAAACAAAAAATGTTGAACCGGTTTACCCAATTCAACATTTGTATTTTAAAGATATTAAAGTCGCCAACAGGAAAAGAAATACATTTTTTCACATGCTTATTTTATCCCGTTGCCGAATACTGCATTAAAAATCATCATCATCATCATCAAAGTCATCGCCATCATCTAAACCAAGATCGCTAAAGTCATCCTCAACCTTAAAATCATCATCGTCATCTTTTCCTTTGCCGGGTTTTTTGATAGCAGCTTTTTTGCCAACCGATTTAGGTACATCAAACTCATCAAAATCCGGATCCCAGTCATCATCTTCCTCTGCCTTATCCCAGTCATCTTCCTTTTCTACATCATCATCATCATCGTCGTCATCAGCTCCCTTTTTCTTTGGCGAAGCTTTTTTCTTTGGTGATGGCACAATATCATCGTCATCATCCAAATCATCATCATCATCGTCATCTTTTGGTTTAGCCGCTTTTTTTGCCGCTTTAATTACAGTTGCAAAACCTGGTGCAGCTGTTGTTAGTGTGTCGTCAGATATAAATGTCATAATTCAATGTGGATTAATACTGTAAAATTTCCAAATCTGTTTTACATAGCCAAATAAAAAGCTACATTTTTTTATTTTTTTTATGCAATAACCAATTGATCCCTTCCCGGTCCGTTGCTGATGTACTTTACAGGCACGCCCAAAAATTTATTCAGGTAATCAATATAGGTTTTCATTTCTGCCGGCAACGCATCAAACTCGGTAATTGCTGTTATATCTTTCTTCCAGCCGGCAAATGCTTTGTATACCGGTTCAATATCAACCTTGTTCATTTGAAAAGGTACATAATCAATTGCTTTACCATTAATTTTGTAACCGTTACAAACCTTCAGTTCATCCAGTTCATCCAGTATATCGGCCTTGGTCATAATAATTTGTGTAACCCCGTTTATCATACAGGCAAACTGCAGAGCCACCAGGTCAATCCAGCCGCAACGGCGTGGACGGCCGGTTGTACTTCCAAATTCATTTCCTGTTTTACGCAACTGCTCGCCGGTTTCATCAAGCAGTTCGGTAGGAAAAGGACCGCTGCCCACCCTGGTACAATAAGCTTTTGAAATACCAAAAACCTCTTTAATTTTTTGCGGCGCTATACCCAAACCAGTACAGACACCAGCCGATATGGTATTGCTGCTTGTTACAAAAGGAAATGTTCCAAAATCCACATCCAGCATACTTCCCTGTGCGCCTTCTGCCAACACACGCTGCCCCTTTTGTATTTTTTCGTTTATAAAATATTCGCCGTTCACAATTTTAAACTCACGTAAAAATTCCATGGCTTCAAAAAACTCTTCTTCCCAGGCATTAATGTCTTCCTGGAAATTAAAATTATCCAGCAGGCGCTGGTGCTTCATACGCAGCTTAATATAATCGGTGGTAAAACTTTTATCAAGCAAATTACCAACCCGCAAACCGTTGCGGCCGGTTTTATCCATATAAGCCGGGCCAATACCCTTAAGTGTGCTACCAATCTTTTCATTGCCTTTACTCAGTTCGCTGGCTTTATCCAGGGCACGGTGCGTTGGTAAAATAAGGTGGGCCCTTTCGCTGATGAACAGGTTCTTTTTATAATCAACCCCAAATGCTGCCACATTTTCGCATTCACGTTTTAAAGTAATGGCATCTAAAACCACGCCGTTACCAATCAGGTTCACTTTATCTTCATGAAAAATACCGCTGGGTATCTGGTGCAGTACTATTTTTTTCCCATCTACATACAAAGTATGCCCGGCATTGGGGCCGCCCTGGAACCGGGCAATTACATCATAGTTCTTTGCAAAGTAATCAACAATTTTTCCTTTGCCTTCATCGCCCCATTGCATGCCCAGAATAACGTCTACCATTTTTTATGTAAGATTTAAGATTTACCCCTATCCCCTAAAGGGGGACATGTAGGAGATTAATGTTTTATTTTTTTGTAACCAGCATTTGTTTGTAATGGCATGATCCCCGTCCGAACGGTGTTCAGCCGGGCGGGGTTGCCACGCTCGGTTCAAAGGCAAACCATTGGTCGTCTTTTATATAAGCGTAGTTGATGCAACCGTGTAAAAATAAAATGAAATAACACAACCACCTAAAATGATATTGGGTTGTTTGAAAATTGGGGAGAAAAGAAATTAGAAACGATGGATAACAGAAAACTGTGGTCTATGGACTTGGGTCTGTCGTCTGTCTTACGCTACCTTCAGCATACTCAACTTACTGCTGCTGAATTTGCGCTGGGCGTACTCCAGTGTAACTTCAAATTCTTTTACTTTTTGAGAAGGTAATTCATACATAGCATCGGTAAGTATGCTTTCGCAGATGCTGCGCAGGCCACGGGCACCCAGCTTATATTCCAAGGCCTTGGTAACCATAAAATCAAAAACAGCCGGTTCAAATTTCAGTTCAATGCCTTCTATATCAAATAAACGGGTAAACTGTTTTATCAGGGCATTTTTTGGCTCGGTTAAAATGCTGCGTAAGGTTGCTGCATCCAGCGGATTGAGGTAGGTTACTACCGGCAAACGGCCCAGCAGTTCGGGTATTAAACCAAAATGTTTCAGGTCAACCGCATTTACAAAATGGAGCAGGTTATCCTGCTGGTATTCCTGCAGTTCTTTATTTACATTAAAACCAATGGCATTGGTATTTACCCGGCGGGCAATAATTTTATCTACACCATCAAAAGCACCGCCACAAATGAAGAGGATATTTTGCGTGTTTACTTTTATCAGTTTTTGTTCGGGGTGTTTACGGCCACCCTGTGGTGGCACCAGTACTTCGGTTCCTTCCAGTAATTTTAAAAGCCCCTGTTGTACACCCTCGCCACTTACATCCCTGGTAATGGAAGGATTATCGCTTTTACGGGCAATCTTATCAATCTCATCAATAAATACAATTCCTTTTTCTGCTGCAGGCACATCGTAATTACAGGCCTGTAATAAACGGCTGAGCATGCTTTCCACATCTTCGCCCACATAACCGGCTTCGGTAAACACCGTTGCATCCACAATGGCGAAGGGCACATTCAGCATACGGGCAATTGATTTTGCCAGCAGTGTTTTGCCGGTACCGGTTTCGCCAACCATGATGATATTGCTTTTTTCAATCTCCACATCATTCTCAACTTTCTGGTTCAGTCTTTTGTAATGATTGTAAACAGCAACTGCCAGTATTTTTTTTGCATCATCCTGGCCAATAACATAATCATCCAGGAATTTTTTTATTTCTATCGGCTTTCTTACGGTCAGTTTATGTGCCGGTGAACTGCTGTGCTTACTATCCTTGGTACTACCCAGTTCCTGCTCTATAATTTCTTCGGCATGCTCTACACAGTTTTCGCAAATATGCCCGTCCTGCCCGGCAATGAGTATTTTAACCTCATCGCGGTTGCGGCCGCAAAAAGAACAATGTAAAGTTTGTTGTTTAGCCATTTCTTGATCCGTTTTATCTGTACCTCAGTAAATAACAGGTACAAAGCTACAAAAAAGCAATTTGATTTGCCATGTAGACAATTTACCTCACTATAACGTTGCTTTTCAAATGTTATGATTAAAAAAAGCCTCAAAAAGAGGCTTTAGCTTATAAATTCGTCTTTTGGGGTTTAAATTTTGGTCAAAACGTCATCTACAATGCCATAAGCGATGGATTCTTTGGCATCCATCCAGTAATCACGGTCAAAGTCCTTCATCACTTTTTCAACGGTTTGTCCGCAGTTTTTTGCCAGAATTTCGGCACCCATCAGTTTGGTTTTTTTAATCTGCCCTGCCATAATCTCCAGGTCGGCGCTGGTGCCCTGTCCGCCGCCACTTGGCTGGTGTATCATCACTTCTCCGTTTGGAAAAATAAAACGCTTGCCTTTTGCACCGCCGCTAAGTAATATGCTGCCCATGCTGGCAGCCATACCCATACAAACGGTACTCACCGGCGAGCTGATCATCTGCATGGTATCGTAAATAACCATGCCACTGGTAACCACACCGCCGGGGCTGCTGATGTAAAAAGTAATTTCTTTTCCGGGATCAATCGCTTCCAGGTACATCAGGCGGTTGGTAATGTCTTTGGCACTTTTGTCATCTACCACGCCCCATAAAAAAACCTTGCGCTGTTCAATAAATTTTTTATCAAACTGCCAGCTGCTCATCATTTTTTCCATCGGGTTTTCCGGAATACCGTCTGGTTTTTCTTCGTCGTCAAAACGGGTATTGTTGTTTTTATCCGCAGGATGCTGTGCATATAAATTCATAACTGGTGGTTGTTTTAATTTTTAATCTTTCTTTAGTTTTCTTTGATTCATTACAAGTACTTCATCAATCAATCCATACTCTTTAGCTTCGGTTGAGGTAAGCCATTTATCCCTGTCGCAATCTATGGCAACTTTTTCTACCGGTTGGCCGCTGTGAAAGGCGATGATCTCATACAATTCCTGCTTAACTTTTTTCACTTCGTTAACAGTAATTTCAATATCAGTAGCCTGTCCGCCGGCACCTGCGCTGGGCTGGTGCATCATAATGCGGCTGTGCTTAAGTGCAGTGCGTTTCCCTTTTGCACCTGCACACATTAATACCTGGCCCATACTTGCCGCCATGCCGGTGCAGATCGTTGCAATATCGGGTGTGATGAACTGCATGGTATCATACATACCCAGGCCTGCATATACACCGCCGCCAGGACAGTTAATGTACATCTGTATGTCACGTGTACGATCGGTACTTTCTAAAAATAATAACTGTGCAGTAACAATATTTGCCACTTCATCATTAATGGGATAACCCAGGAAGATGATCCTGTCCATCATCAGGCGGCTGTACACATCCATCACAGCTACATTCATCGGCCTTTCTTCAATAATGTTGGGGGTAAGATTGGTTATTGACCCAACATCTCCCGAAGCCGGGATTGAAGCAACAGCATTTGGTATGTTGTGTTTTAAATAACTATCCAGCGTATTGCTGCTGATCCCCTTATGTTTTACAGCGTATTTCTCAAATTCTTTTCCAAAGTTCATAATATTGGGTGTGTTGTTTTTAATAATTTCCGGTTAAGCAAATATAGTTGATTGTGATACTTTAAAAAAAGTATGCAATAAATTGTTTAGTCCCTGCTGCGGCCCTGGTAAATTAAAATATACTGCACCAGCATAGCAATGGATGCCAGTGCCGCAACTACGTAAGTTAGTGCTGCCCACTTTAAAGCATCTTTTGCTTTTGTGTGTTCGGTGTCTGTTGTTATACGGGCATTATCGAGCCATACAAGCGCCCTTGCCGATGCATCAAATTCAACTGGAAGTGTGATTACAGAAAACAAGGTTGTTACTGCAAATAAAATAATACCAATCAATAAAACAGTTTGGTTACCGCCTCCAAAGCCCAACATACCCAGCCCTATGATGATTACCCACTGAGATAAAGTGCTGCTTATTTTTACCGCAGGCACCAACCTGCTTCTCAGCATTAACATAGAGTAAGCAGTGGCATGCTGTACAGCATGGCCGCACTCGTGTGCTGCCACTGCGGCAGCAGAAACATTGGTGCCCGCATACACATCCGGGCTGAGGTTTACTGTTTTATTTAATGGGTTGTAATGGTCAGATAAAAAACCATCAACAGAAACAACCTGCACATCATAAATACCACTATCCTTCAACATTTTTTCTGCCACTTCTTTGCCGCTTAAGCCACTGCTGGTTGGTACTTTGCTGTATTCGGCAAACTTGCTTTTTAAGCGATACTGCACCAGCATACCAAGGCCCATAAAAATAAGTGAGACTGCAATTATTCCGAAAGTCATTGTATAAAATTTGTTTGGGATAAATTGGCAAACAGTAAGCCAAATAATTTTTATGCCATTTCGGCAAATTCTAAATAAAAAAAGGAGAGAATTTCTTCTCTCCTTTGGGGGTTATTGTATCTTTTTAATTAATGTACACGAATCTTGTTTGTCTGCACATTACCATTGCTGTCCTGTATTCTTAACAAGTAAATTCCGGCTGCTAATTGGCTCACATCTAATCTTTCTACCTGGCTGGCTTGTTTTGTTGATTTGGAATTGACCACCTGTCCTGCCTGGTTTATCAGATCAATAGATAAAGCTTTGCCCTGCCAGCTATCCGGTAATTGGATATTGATAATATCTGTTACCGGATTGGGGAACACACTGATAGCTGCCTTGCTGTTGAAATTCAATACCCGTATATCGGAATATTTTACAGCGCCGCTTTGGTAAATAATCTTTATCCTGTAATAATTGATACCGGCATTTGGCTGCAGATCTATCTGCTTATACGTTGATGCATTAGTAGATGACACAGTAGCAATTACTGAATAGCTGCTGCCATTGGCCGATCTTTCAACTACAAATTCTTTTACTTCATTGATGGCTGTACTTATTTTCCAGTTAAGCTCTGCTGTTGTATTTTTTCTGTAGGCCGTAAATTCAATGGCAGAGGCAAGTGTTATTGCATTGTTTAAACCTCCATCAAAACTAAGGTTTACAGTGGTAGTAGTTACTACAATGCCTGTTATTGATATGCCCAATACATCGCTGTCTAAATTATCATTACCACCTGCATCCGGAATGGTGAAACCCACACCTGTAGGCAGGTTGGTAAATGTCATGGTATAGTTGCCCGGTGCAACATTAGGGAATAAATATCCGCCATTTGCATCAGTAACTGCTGTTGCTACCGGAATGCCGCCATTAAACAATGTAACCAAAACACCTGCAAAGCCGGGCTCTCCTGCATCCTGTATACCATTGTCATTTTTATCGGCCCAAACATAATTACCAATTACAGCACGTGGTTTAAACAAGCCAGCATCTACAGTCAGGTTAATATCGCCTGCTGCCAAAACAACATTTGCTGTTAATCCGGTAGCGGGGTTTACATCGCTGTCCAGGTTATCATCGCCACCTGCATCCTGCTGTGTAAAAGTTATGCCCGTTGGTATGGTTGTAAATGAAACCTGGTATGTACCCGGTAACAAATTCTCAAATAAATATTGTCCGTTCTGGTCGGTTATCATACTGGCAACCGGTAATGCATCATCTCCATTACCTCCTATACCATCAAGGCCAAAACCCGGCCTGAACAGGCTTACGGTAACACCAGGCACTGCAGGCTCTCCGGCAGTTTGTATTCCATCGCCATTACTATCCATCCACACAAAATTACCTAATGCCGCCCTGCTGCTAATTAAACCTGCATCCAGACTGCGGTCGTTACGGTTGCCGGCATTTAAGGTTACTGTTGCTGTTCTGCCACTGGTTCTGTCAGCATCGCTGCCATTGGCAGTATTGGTTAATGATGCCGTGGTAAAATCAAAACCCGCAGGAAGATTTGTAAAACCTGTGCTGTAGTTACCATCGGCTAAACCGGTAAACAGGTATTCGCCATTTACATTGGTTGTGGTAATGGCAATGGCTGTGCCTGCATTATTGTACAGCGTGACCATTACACCGGCAAGACCCTGTTCGTTGGCATCCTGTATACCATCACTGTTTTTATCGAACCAAACATAATTACCCAACGTATTGGTATTGGCTGGTGGTACTAAGCCCAGGTCAACCGTTAAATTATCTTCGCCTGTGGCGAGATTATATACACCTGTACGGGATGCGCCTGCAGGTGCGCCACCGGTGCCCACTGCTCCGCCGTCACTGTCTAATCCATCATCTATACCGGCATTTGATGTAGTTACTGTATAACTGCCGGGCAGGTTACTGAATTGTACTGCATAATTTCCGGCAGGTAAGCCTGTAAAAATATATTCGCCTAAAGCATTGGTTGTTGTTGTTCTGCTGGCGCCATCATCTCCATTACCAACTATTCCATCCACACCTGCATCCAGCAATGTTACTGTTACACCTGCTGTACCCAGTTCTCCTGCTTCCTGTACACCTGATGTACCGCCTGGTAAATCGTACCATACTTTATTGCCAATGCTGCCTAAGCCGCTTGCTAAGCCTGCTGTTAAGCCAGCATCCAGGCCCTGTAAACTTTGTGCTGCTAAAAGCGCAAAGTTTGCTGTACGGCCCGTACCGGGATTAGCATCGCTATTGGTAGTTGCATCTGCAGATGTGGTACCGGTTGAGCTGGTAAAGCTATAACCTGCCGGCAGGTTGCTGAAACCAACACTGTATGTAGCTGCTGCTAAATTTATAAATTGATAATACCCACTTGCATCTGTAGTTGTTGTACCAATGGCTGTACCACCACTATTGTATAAAGTTACTGTTACACCGGCCACACCTGGTTCGCCTGCATCCTGTATACCATCGGCATTGGCATCAAACCAAACTTTATCACCCAACCTGGCAGTACCAGCCGGGCTGTTTTGTGTAACTCCGGCATCTACCGACAGGTTACGCTGGCCCGGGCTTATTCTGTAAATTTTTGTAAGGCCGGTTGCATCTGCATCGCTGTTTTTAAAATCATCGGTACCAACATTTGCGGTAACAAATGTGTAGCCAACAGGCAATATAAAACGTACCTGGTAAGCCATACCGGGGTAAACCAAACCTGGTAAATTATTAAAGATATAATTACCAAAAGCATCGGTTACTGTTGTTGCATAAGGCGTACTGGCTTCGGCACCATTTATTATTCCATCGGCATTTGCATCCTTGTACAAATTTACTGTAACGCCTGCCAGACCTGGTTCTCCGGCATCCTGCACATTGGCAGTACCGCCTGGCAAATCAATCCAAACCTTATCGCCCAAACTGGCTGTAGCATTGTTGGTTAATATTAAACCTGCATCAATACCGGTTATCTGGTTGCCTGCTGCGCCGGTATTTATTAATGTTGTTTTGCCGGTTATTGCACTTACATCGCTGTTGATGGTTGCGTTACCGGGAGTAGTTCCTCCGCTGCTGGTATAAGTTAAGCCTGCAGGAAGTGTGAAGCCAACTATATAGTTTGTGGCAGGTGGTAAGCCGGTAAACAAATAATTACCATTGGCATCGGTTATGGTAGTAGCTACAATGGTTACACCATCAGCAGCATATAATGTTACCGTTACGCCGCTAATGCCGGGTTCGGTACCATTCTGCGTACCACCACCATCACTATCCAGCCATACCCTGTCGCCAATGCTGTTGTTGGGTGGTTGGCTGAAGATCAATCCTGCATCAATATTTCTTTCATTTTCTCCTGCGGTTAAAACAATATTAGCTGTTCTTCCGGTTGTTGCATTTGCATCACTACCATTAGCAGCTGTGCTACCACCGGTTAAAACAGTATTATCTGTATTATTGGTTTGTGTTGTAAAAATATAATTGGCTGGCGCTGTAAAACCAACCTGGTAAGTAGCTGGTGTTAAATTATCAAACAGATAAAAACCATAAGCATCAGTAACTGTTGTACCAACAACAGCACCTCCATTATCAAAAAGCGTTACTGTAATGCCAGCAACGCCGGGTTCGCCGGCATCCTGTATGCCGTTTTGGTTATCATCACGCCATACTTTATCACCAATACTTGCCAATGGTTTAAAACCAAAATCCAGGTTATGGTTATTTTCTCCTGCATTACCTGCGGTAAGCATTATTTGTGGAAAGCTTGTTGCACCGGAAGATAAATCAGCATCGCTGTCACTAAAATCTACCTGGCCATTACCAATTTTATCTTTTTTTGTAAGCTGAAATCCTGCCAGGTCACCAATTCCTGTTCCTGTTGCCCCATTCCAATCTGCAGCGGCAACCCTTACAATATAACCTGCCCCATATTTTAATCCGGGCTGGTTACCGGCAGTGCCGGGATCTCCATCGGTTATATTGCTGTTATTAAAATACCATTGGCCAGATGCTGAAGTAATTGTTGTACCAAGAGCTGCTCCGTCTGGTACACCATCATTATTAAAATCGGCAAATATTTCCAAAGTCACATTTGCCATACCGGCTTCGCCAGCATCCTGTATGCCATTACCATTGGCATCATTCCAAAGACGGTTACCAATTTCAACAGGTGCTTCGGTTCCAAAAAATTCTATATCGCCCAGGCTTATTGCTTTACCAAAACCTGCAATACTACCACCCGCTAACTGGTAACCAGAACCTGCTACTTCCTGTCCGGTTGCCATAGAAAGCCGCTTAACCCCTCCGGAATTGATTGCCAGGGGATCCATAGTGCCAAAAAACAACTCTCCTGAACCCGGTAAAAAGCCCAGTCCCCCAATTGAGGTTTCAGAGTGCGTTGTACCAAAATTATCTCCTTTAAAAAACTCGCTGGTGCCCGGTCCCTGGTTATTTACAGCTCCGCTGGTATAGGAAGCGCCATCGGCAGATGTATATGCTCCATTATTTTCTAAAGTAAAAGTTCCATTACAATTGCTGCCTGCTATTAATACATCGCCGCCTACGGCATAGCGCATTAATGTAGTGCTTACAGCAAGATCCTGGTAATTGTCTTCACTCCACTGATGTCCGCCTCTGTCGAAAAACGACATGATCATATCTCCCCTGTCATCAAATTCTATATTAGCAAATACAGGTGTGGGGTAAGTTCTGTTGGTTCCCGTACCTACAGTTGTAGTTGTGTTATTTGACCAGGGGTACCATTGTAGCCCGTATGGCCCGGTCCATGTCATAGCACTTCCTTTAGCATAATTTAGTGCGTAATTAACAACAGGTGTTGCGGTAAAAGCGGGTGAGGTTGCTGCATTATTTAACTCAAAAACATAGGCCCTTAAATTGGCTGCCGTTCCGGAATTTTCGGCGGTTGCTACAGCCCCTACATACAATTTGCCTCTGTAAAACTTAGCACCAAAAGGCCTTAAAACACCGTTTGTTACTGTTGTTGCAGGAAGTGCATAACTGGTTACTGCTATTACTGAAGTTGGGTTATATGCATTATTCAGTTCCAACCGGTAAACTTTACGGTCATAAAGATTTATACTGAATAAAAATCTGCCATCATCACTGATTTCAAGATCGCCTAATCCAACTTTTCCCACCTGGTCAAAAGCAGCGGGATCCCAGTTTTCTAAGGTATTAGCGGCTGGTAGCCCCCTGTTTACATTAGTACCTACAACTCCCATCCCAACAGGTTTGCCTGATGCAGCATCTATTGATCCCAGGTAATTAATAATTGTATTAGACCCTGTAAGTGAATAACTCGTTGTTGACCCATAAGCAGGTGGCGCAGCAGCAGCATCAGCACGTGTGCGGTAAGCACCACCGTTGGCAACTGCATCCATATCATAAAAATTAACCACTGTAAAAGAAGTTGCGGTTGGCGTAAGCAGGTATATTCCACCACTGCCCAAAACCCCCAGACCGGAATGACGCTTTAGGAAAGCAGATGTAAATATTTTACCTGCCTGCCTGCTATAGGCAACACCCCAGGTAGCTCCAATGGTTGTACCATTTAAAGCTAAGGCAGGTGCACCTGTTCCCGATGAATTATAAGGAAACCCTACAAACCAATTAGAAGTACCTGAAGTACCGCCACCAAGCGGGTTACCGTTGGTATGCCTGCTCATATAAACCATGGGATTGGTAGTTGATACAAAATCAGAGGGCTTATGAATTGCATAAGTTATGGCAGTTGTGCCTCCGGTTACAAAACGAACTGAAGAACCTACTGTTGATCCATTTCCGGAGCTATAATCAATATTTGGATCGAGGCCACATGCGCCGGATGCAGGAATAATAAATTCCAGCCGAATGGCCGCAGCGTTTGCCACTGAACCGGTATTTGAACCTGGAATGCCGTTATAAGTACTGCCCGTTAAAGGAATGCTGAAAGTTCCTGCTACAGTTGTAGCATAAGATGCAATCAATACATCATTGCTGTTATAGGCATTCACAAAAATACCTTTAACCAGAGGCTCGTTTGGAGCAGAAGTCTGGCGGGTACCATTACCATTTAAATCACGAAAGACAGTTCCGGTGGTTTGTGCATTAAGCTGTTGGGAAAAGGCTATACTACAAATAGCCAGGAAAGTTCTGGTAAAGTTCTTCATTTTGTTTGGATATCTATGTTAGGGATAACAACACAAAGCTAAATAGCTTATATTATTGTATAATTGGGTTTAAAACGAATCCGCAATCAACTTATTGCACAAATTGTAGTAAAACTTCTACTATTTGTTGAGGATTATTACTTATACAAAATATAAACTCCTTTTAACGGGTTCGTTGTAACACCCATTTTTTACTTTCCTCATCGTATACAAATTCATAAACCGTTTCTTGTTTTTCACGGGGAGCTATCAGGTTAAAATTAAACTCGATGCCACTTACGGCTAAATTCCCCGCCTGATCAGAACGGATACGGCGCACTTTATCATCGCCACGGGTGCCAAGGTTTTGCAGTGTGAAAGCAACTTCCGGCTTGCCCGAAAACTTTCCTTCAGCATTTAGTGTAACAGATTTTACATCTGAGTTTCTTCCGGTACCAAAAAACAACTTCCGTTTTCCGGTTGCATAAGATATGCCCATACCCATGGCATCCGTTTCATTTATCTGGTCAATTATTTTTTTACTTTTTATATCAATGGCATAAATATGCCCGTTCTCTTCGTGCAGCCTCGAGCCTGCTACCGATGATACATACAGCGTTCCTGTTTCGCATAAATAAACCATGCCGATGATGCCATAAGGGTTTTGACTGTTGATAGAATCTTCAAAAGGCAATCTCAAAAATTCCTGCATTTCACCCGTGTTGGCATCAACCCTGTAAATGGTATTGTTATTAGCAATGGGGTTATCGAGTATATTAATAAACGGTGCCGGTGATGTAAAAATATTTCCGGCATCATCAATCA
>JAOAUI010000301.1 GCA_030157685.1 Ferruginibacter sp.
TAGTGATACAGTAAAAACAGTAATCTGTTTATAATAAAAAAAGCCCCCCGAAATTTCGGGGGGCTTTTTTTGTACAACAAATTATTTATTAGGATAACTACTTACAAAAACATTTCCCTTTATATAAAACCGATACGGAAGTAATGCTGCATCTCCTGAACCTTCAACCCCTATGCGCCTGCTTATTCCAATTGCTGTTTCTGCAATTTCAAATCCATCACCGGCAATATAAATCTCATCTTTAACCAGGTTTATTCCGGAGTGCCCTTTTGAAATACCCAAAGCCCTTGCTGCATTGCCCGGGCCTTTAGTAAGGGTATTATCCAATTCAGGTTTACCCGTTCTTGTAAGCATGATATCAATACCTGTTATGGGTTCTACAGCCCTTATCAAAACTGCATCAGGAATATCAGCCGCATTGGTAACCACATTAAACAAATGATGCATGCCATAACAGATATATACATATGCAATGCCTGCATCCGCATACATATGCTCATTACGTGTTGTACGCCTGCCACCAAATGAATGCGAAGCCCTGTCTGTTAGCCCGATATAGGCTTCGGTTTCAACTATACGGCCCGAAGTGATCATGCCGTTAAAATTTGTAACAATAATTTTTCCGATCAACTCCTTCGCAATCAGCAACACATCTGTCCTTTTATAAAATTGAATAGGCAGTTTCTTCATTATATTATTAACTTTAAAGCTAAAATACAATATTGAAGTATTAGCCAACTGAAATAATTTATGCTGAAAGAAATCATTATATCCTTACAGGCCTATTACCATACACACCGTTTTATTATTAAGCACCGGCTTTGGAAATGGATATTGATACCGGGGTTAATTTATATGCTGCTTTTTTGTGCAGGCATCTATCTGTTTGCAGTTTCCAGCCATAGCGCTATTGAATTTATGTTACAAAAATCGGGCATAGAAGAATGGATAAAAAACAGCTGGTTGAGTTTTTTACTGATTTTTGCCCAGATTATCCTTAACCTGATATTGCTGTTATTTTACTTTTCGCTTTTTAAATATTTATTCCTCATTATTGGGTCACCATTATTTGCTTACCTGAGTGAAAAAACCGAATCAATCATTGAAGGAAAAGAATATCCTTTCAGTTTTAAACAATTGATGAAGGATATAATCCGTGGCATTAAACTGGCTTTACGTAATATGCTTTGGCAAACAGTTTATACTGTTTCCATTCTGATCTTATCTTTTATTCCGGTAATAGGCTGGATAACCCCCTTGCTTGCATTACTGGTAGAATGTTATTACCTGGGTTTTTCTATGCTTGATTACAGTTGCGAACGGAATAAATTGTCAACAGCACAAAGTATTGGCTTTATCGGGCGGCACAAAGGCCTGGCCATTGGCAATGGTATGGTTTTTTACCTGATGCATTTTATTCCCATCCTGGGCTGGCTGCTTGCACCCAGTTATGCAGTAATTGCAGCCACCATTAGTTTATACAAAGCAAAAACAGAAGGGTTGATAAATGTTTCGGGTAAGATCAATTTATAATTATGCAATCACTCGTATATCTTATTCCATGTGTATTGGAAGAATCGGCAACAGAAACCATTCCGCATTACATTATTAATGCTGTAAAAAACTGTCAGGTAATTTTTGCTGAAAATGAAAGAACAGCCAGGCGTTTTTTTAAAAACATCTGTAAAGAAATTGTGATTGATGACTACGAGTGGTTCACCATCCATAAAGCAGAAAATGAAGTGATGAGTGCTTTCAGGCAAAAAATAAAAGAAGGCAAACACATCGGTATCATCAGCGAAGCCGGGTGCCCGGGCATTGCAGATCCCGGACAAATTTTAATTGCCGCTGCGCAGGCAATGGGGGCAAACGTAAAACCCTTGGTGGGCCCCAGTTCTATACTGCTGGCTTTAATGGCAAGTGGAATGAACGGGCAACAGTTTGAATTTGTTGGCTACTTACCCATTGATAACCTGGAAAGGAACAAAGCCATAACAGCTTTAGAAACTTCATCGCAAAAGAAAAACAGTACGCAAATATTTATTGAAACCCCTTACCGGAATAATCAATTACTTGAAACCTTACTAAAAACCTGTAAGCCATCTACCAGGCTTTGTATTGCAGCGGAATTAACCGGTCCCAACGAATTTGTAAAGACAAAAACCATAGCTGACTGGAAAAAAGAAAAAACCGACTTTCATAAAAAGCCGGTTATATTTTTATTACAGGTATAATATACTTTAGGGAAGTTCAGGAGTTACTCCATCAACAATATATCTGCTATCGCCCCGCCAGGGTAGAGTGCCGTTTTTTTCTATATAATGTAATTTGACTCTTTTGCCGTCGTAATTTTGTATAACTTTTGCAATACTGTCATCAACAACAGAAAATAGAAATTTTTCTGATGCCAAAGCAACATTATTCGTAGAAGCTACGCTGCTTAAAACCAATTCGCCTTCATAAGTTTTAAAAATATTCCCTTTATGGGAGAACTTTTGCAGAATGCCGGTCCTGTTCCCTCCATCACCATAATTGAAAAAATACTTCCAATAAATAAATACGGCCAGCACCAGCAACAATATAAAAGTAAACCAGCGTAGAAATTTTTTAAAGCCCCCGGTTTTTTTGGGTAATGATTTTGCTGAGTTTGCAGATGTTATTTCTTCCATTATCTTATTTTTTAAAAATTATAAACCATATTTATCTACCAGGTAAACCATGGCTGCCATTACAACTGCACACAAATTTAATTCCTGTGCATTTACTTTTTCAAATACGTCTAAAGCGGCATGGTGCATATCAAAATATCTTTGCCCGGTTGTACTTAAGCCAAATTGTGCAGTTTTAAAATTTGTTTGCAGTGGCCCTATATCAGCTCCTCCTCCTCCTCCTTCACTAAAGGTAAACCTGGTTGCATCAAATGGCTCAAAGAATTTTGTCCAGCCCTGTACTTTTGCAAACTGCTCTTTGGTCATTCCACAACCAAAGCCCCGGGGATATTCGGCACCACCATCACTTTCCATGGCCATTATATGTTTTTCATTTTTCAGTTTTGCTTCTTCGGCATATTTGGTACCACCACGCAGGCCGTTTTCCTCATTGGCAAACAAAACAATCCTGATGGTATGTTTGGGTTTGTAACCGATTGTTTTAAATACCCTCAATATCTCAATACTTTGCACAAGCCCGGTTCCGTCATCACTGGCGCCTTCACCCTGATCCCAACTGTCAAGATGCCCGCCAATGGTTATTATTTCATCCGGAAATTCGGTTCCTTTAATTTCTCCAATTACATT
>JAOAUI010000302.1 GCA_030157685.1 Ferruginibacter sp.
CTGCAATTAAATTGGCAGTTACCGCATCAAAACCAATTTCAATACCGCCCTGTATATTGGCACGTATATATCGCATGGCGTATGCTGTGCCGCAGGCACCAAGCACGGTTGCCGCATCCATTAAATTTTCATTAATAACAACCACTTTACCTAAAACTGAAAACAATTCTTTTACATAAGCTGTTTGTTTTTCAGTTGCATTGGTAACGCTGATGCAGGTCATACTTTCCTGTATGGCAATGGCGGTGTTGGGCATGGCCCTGAAGACAGGTAATTTCTTCTTGATGATCTCTTCTATATCTTTTATCAGCACGCCGGTAACAACTGAAACCAAAATATGATTGGGTGTTAATTCTTTTTTAAAACTATTCATCACTTCTGATACCTGGTAAGGTTTTACAGCAAGAATCACCAGTTCACTTTGTTTTACTGCAGCAGCATTATCCGATCCGGTACGTATGCCTTTTGCTTCCAGGTTTTTTATGGTTGCCGTATTTCTTTTGGTAACATGTATATCGGTTGCTTTGCAGAATTTGCTTTTTAATAATCCTTCTGCAATGGCACTGCCTAAATTTCCGCCGCCAATGATGGCAATTTTATTTTTCATCTGTAATTTTTAATAAAAAGCGTTTTGAGAAAGATAATTCCGCACATAATCATCAACGCCTTTTTCCAATGAATAAAATTCTTTGTTGTAACCGGCAGCTTTTAATTTATCCATGCTGGCTTCGGTAAAGTATTGGTATTTATCACGGATGTCTTCGGGCATATCAATGAATTCAATCTGCGGCTGCAGATCCAGTCCGGCAAAGGTTGATTTTACAAGGTCATTAAAACTCCTGGCCTTGCCGGTGCCTAAATTGTAAATAGCAGACGTGAGTTGTGAGTTGTGAGTCGTGATTAGAGAGCCAGTAACAGTGAGCTCCTCACTCCCGACTGACGCTTGACGATTCACGTTTTGCATCAGCCAGTAACAAACTTCAATTACATCTTTTACGTAAACAAAATCCCGTAATTGCTCGCCATCCTCGTATCCTTCTTTATGCGATCTGAATAATTTTACTTTTCCGTTTTCTTTTATCTGGTTAAAAGAATGAAAAATTACACTGGCCATACGGGCTTTGTGATATTCATTGGGGCCATAAACATTAAAGAATTTTAACCCTGCCCAAAAGGGTGGATGATCTTCCTGGTGCAACATCCATTTATCAAACTCGTTCTTTGAAATGCCATAAGGATTTAACGGGTGAAGCTGTTCAATAATTTCATGATCATCATGATAACCCAATTCTCCTTCGCCATAAGTAGCAGCAGAGGATGCATACACCAATGGTATGTTATTAATGGTACAGTAATTCCATATTTTTTGAGAGTACTCAACATTTAAATGCTGATGGACGGAATAATCAAATTCTGTTGTATCTGTTCTGGCACCCAAATGAAAAACAAAACTTACCGCTGGCTTTTCTCTTTGTACCCAATCAAAAAATTCTTCCCTTTCAACCCGAACCAAATATTTTTTGTGCAGCAGGTTCAGTTCTTTTTCTTCATCATTAAATTCATCAACTAAAATTAAGTTTTCAAAACCCTGTTGGTTTAAATAGCTAACCATGCAGCTTCCGATAAATCCTGCTGCGCCTGTTACTACTATCGTTGAATGTGTATCCATAATTTTTTATAAAGCTGCCAAAGCATGCTCACTCTCATGTCCGGCTAATAAATTCGCAATTGCATTTTCATATTTTTCTTTCCAATCAATAACCGTTCCCCAATCTTCACCGTTAACTTTAATATTGCCTGAAGTAACTTTTCCCAGGTAAGTTACTGTCATTTCCATTTTCTCCAACAGCATATTAAAATCATTCCTGTTTTCTTTTGAAACTGTTACCACCACACGGCTCTGTGCTTCGCCAAACCAGTAAGCATCGCTTCTTATTTCATCAGCATGTGCTTCCACTTCAAATCCAAGATTGCGGTTAAAGCAACTTTCAATCAGTGTAACAAACAAACCACCTTCACTCACATCATGCGCCGAGTTCACCAGTTTTTTATGAATCATTTTACTTACTTCATGTTGCACTTCAAATTCTTCATTCAAATCAAAATACGGACAGGGAGAAAATTCTACACCATGAATTTTATGTAAATATTCAGATGAGTTGATATCGTTACGTTGCGTACCTACCAAATAAATCTCATCATCTTCCTGCTTAAAATCCATCGTCATTTTATCAGCTACATTATCCAGTACGCCCACCATACCAATTGTTGGAGTAGGATATACCGCACCATCTGGCCCCTGGTTGTAAAAGCTAACATTACCACCGGTTACAGGCGTATCAAATTTTATACAGGCTTCGCCCATGCCTTTAATGGCATGTACAAACTGATAGTAAACTTCGGGGTCAAATGGGTTGCCAAAATTTAAACAATTGGTAACGCCCAAAGGTTGGCCGCCGCTGCAAACAATATTTCTGGCTGCTTCTGCAACAGCTATCATGGCGCCTTTGTAAGGATCAGCAAAAACGTAGCGGCTGTTACAATCTGTTGTTAAAGCCAATGCTTTGTTTGTTGGTTTCGCCAAAACGATGGCTGCATCGCTTGGGGCATTGGTGCTTACATTACCGGTGCCTACCATGCTGTCGTATTGTACATAGATCCATTTTTTGCTGGCAATATTCGGTATCTGAATAATTTGCTCTGCAACAGATTTTAAATCTGTTGGTACAGCAATTGTTGATGCATTAAATGCTTTTATTTTTTCAAAATATTTTGGTTCGCTGTAAGGCCTGTCATTTTGTGGAGCACCACCTCCCAATACCAATTCATAGGCAGGTAAGGTAGCTTCTAAATTTCCATGCATGTAAAACTGTAACATGCCATCATCGGTTACTTCGCCAATTTCGCTGCAGGGTAAATCCCATTTTTCAAAAACGGCTTGTATCAAATGTTCTTTTCCTTTTTCGGCAACTAATAACATCCTTTCCTGGCTTTCGCTCAACAGCAATTCCCAGGGCTTCATATCTTTTTGTCTTGTTGGAACTTTATCCAGGTCAATTCGCATCCCGGCTTCTCCTTTCGCACTCATTTCAGATGTGGAGCAAATGATGCCGGCTGCACCCATATCCTGCATACCCACTACAGCACCGGTTTGTATCACTTCCAAACAGGCTTCTAATAATTTTTTTTCCTGAAAGGGATCACCAACCTGCACCGCTGGCAGATCTTCGGCACTGTCAGCCGTAATATCTGCCGATGCAAAACTGGCACCGCCAATTCCATC
>JAOAUI010000303.1 GCA_030157685.1 Ferruginibacter sp.
CAGGAATACCCTGGTATGTCTGGGTCAGGTAAACCATTCTGATGCCGGTGGCATTGTCCTGGTAAGTTCTTGACACCATCACATTATCAAGGTCTTCAGTTGTGAGTCCCAGCTTGGCTTTGCTGGCGCTAACCAGGCCGATGGCTGCATTCTCTTCGGCATTGATAGATTGTGCATTTATACTGAACACACAAAATAACAACGGAACAATAAAGAGTAAAACTTTTCTCATAATTGATGTTGTTTTAAATTTAGAATACATAATTGAATTGGGGGATTAAAAAGATTTGAAATCTCTTTATACAAAAAGATAATAAGTGAAAAAATTACCCGGAATTTTTCTTACAGTTGTAAATAAATATGTAAGTGAAGAAGTAAAGGTTTAACTCATAAGCTATTTGTTGATTGAATATTGTTTTCTTTAGTTTAAAAATTGATTAGCAATATTACAACAATAAGTTAATGTTACTTAAAAATAAAGAGGTATCTTATCAACAATTTTATAAACGGTATTTTTCCTGTTAAATCAATCATTTTCAATGAAAAAAATTAAATATTTTCCGCTTTTCATAAGCTGCTTTTTTATCAAATCTGTATCGGCACAGGATTTAAGTATAGCCGTTGCACAAAAGGCAGAAGCCATGCAAAATCAATTGACCCAATGGAGAAGGCACCTGCATCAAAACCCTGAGCTGGGCAACAGGGAGTTTAAAACAGCTGCTTACATTGTTGAGCAACTAAAAGACCTGGGCCTGGAGATTAAAACCGGAATTGCACAAACCGGTGTGGTTGCCATTTTAAAAGGCGGTAAACCCGGGCCGGTTATTGCGTTAAGGGCAGACATGGATGCATTGCCTGTAAAAGAAAGGGTAAATATTCCCTATGCATCAACCGACAGCAGTATGTACGGGAAAACAAAAGTTGCAGTAATGCATGCCTGCGGGCATGATGCCCATGTGGCCATGCTTATTGGCACTGCAAGAGTTTTAGCAGGTATGAAAAAAGACATTGCCGGTACAATAAAATTTATATTTCAACCTGCAGAAGAGGGTGCGCCTGAAGGCGAGGAAGGTGGTGCAGCTTTAATGGTAAAAGAAGGTGTGATGGATAACCCCAAAGTAGATGTAATTTTTGGAATGCATATCGAATCGTGGATACCGGCCGGCGATGTACAATATAAAACGGGTTCATTTATGGCATCAGCCGATCTGTTTACCATAAAAGTAAGAGGCAAATCTTCGCACGGATCGCAGCCCTGGCTTGGCGTTGACCCTATTGCTGTTTCGGCGCAGATTATTGAAGGCCTGCAAAATATTGTGAGCAGGCAAATGGACCTCACCAAAGCTCCGGTTGTAATAACTGTAGCAAAAATAAACAGTGGTATACGTTTCAATATTATTCCCGAAGAAGCTTTTATGGAAGGAACTTTACGGACACTGGACAGTAAAATGCAGCAGGATGTTCAGGAACGTATGAAATTTACTGCTGCTAAAATTGCAGAAGCATCCAACGCCACAGCAGAAGTAAATTTTTATAACAAAACCCTGGTAACTTATAATACACCCGACCTGGTAGAAAAAATGTTACCTTCTTTACAAGCAGCTGCCGGTAAAAATAATGTGCGGCCAATGGAATGGGTTACCGGCGCCGAAGACTTTAGTTTTTACGGTACCAAAGCCCCGGCATTCTTTTTTTATTTTGGCGGAATGCCCCGTGGCAACGATGCAAAAAATGCGCCGCCCCATCATACACCCGATTTTATGATTGACGACAGTAAATTATTTGTTGGCGTAAAAACTTTTTGCCAGCTGGTATTTGATTATCCAAAAACTATAAAGAATTAATATAAAGGAGGAGCAACATATTAATTTCTTACCGGGTGTATTTTCCACTCATACTATATAATGCTGTTTTGATGCTGCATAGCATACATTTGCAAAAAATAAAAATTAACAACAAGTCTCTATGCACCTGAAAGGTAAAAGCTATCCGTACATTATTTCATTTATCGCAATTACCGCTACTTTATTGATACCCGGTATTGCTTTGTCACAAACAACTATTGAAGGCAAAGTAACTTATAAGGACGAGCCTACACCCGCTTCATTTGTAACTATTGAAATCGTAAACCGCAAAGGTGTAGAAACAATGACAAATTTTGCCGGAAATTTTTCGCTTCGTGTTCCCAATTCCAAAAGTAGCGATACCATTGTAATCTCATCAGTAGGTTATAAAAGCATTAAATTGCCGCTGTATGTTGCTGCAAAGAAATCAGAATTTGTACTTTCTAAAGACATTAAAAACATAGACGGAGTTACAGTTTTTAATTCGCATGAAGTAATTGGATCAAGTTCTGAAACAGTTGGATATTACAGAAGCTGGAATCATGAAAAAACAGGTGGAGAAATAGGCCGCATTTTTAAATTATCTTATAAAAAATTTAAAATAGATAAAATAAGGTTTAAAGCCGGGAATACCTGCGACACCTGTTTACTGAGGCTTCATATACGTAAAGTAGTGAATGGTTATTTACCCGGAGAAGAAATTTTAACCGATTCCATTTCATTGTTTGTAAACAACTTATCTCTTGATACTAAAATACCTGAATTTGATCTTACGCCTTATGACCTTACGCTCACCGAAAAAGAGTTTTTTGTTGGTATCGAAGTTTTAAATTGTGGAAATGGCAAAAAAGGATTTTGCTCATTCAGTTTTGCCGGAACAGAGAAGGGAGAATATGTTTTTAAATCAAGAGCCGCAGATGAATGGAAAACAACAGATGATTATACCATTTACCTGAAATTGTTTTTGAGGTTTTAAGAAGTAGAATTTTCTTCAGCTTCATCTTTTGAATAATAGTTTACAGAAAACCTGTAAATCTGCAGGATTATAATAAGTGCAAATAATATCATCGAAATAAGTAACAGCACATTCTGCGCCCAATTGAATTGAAATCTATACGGGCCCGAAACCCCTGCAAACTTTAATATAAAAAACAGGATAAGGCTGATTATAGCTGCTATTCTGAGTTTGGCAATTATCATTTTCATGTTGAGTGTTTTGTTAAAGGTATATTTTCCTGAATAAACCCAAAACTTAGCGCACTTCTTAATGAGCAAAATCAACTTCAAAATTTCCTTTTATCCTTTCAATTGAAGGATTGAAATACCCGAATTTTAAGTTGGGGAATTCTTCACGGATGAGTTCCATCATCTGCTTAACACCCATACACTCGCCGGTATCGGTAACTCCAATTTTTCCCAAATACCAATCGGGGTCAATATTAAAATTGCGCCACTGTATCATGCAGAGGTCTGTTTCTTTAATCAACTTTCTCAACGCTTCGTATTCTTCAATACTATCCGTCATGCCGGGAAAAACAAAGTAATTGATGCTTGTCCAGCCACCATAACTACGCACCGTCTTCAAACTTTCAAACAAATCTTCAAACTGGTAATTATTGGGCAGGTAATAAGAAGTATAAATATTTTTTCGTGCAGAGTTAGTGCTGACCCTGATACTGTTTAAGCCAACTTCGCACAAAGCTTTTACAGCCTTAGGCATGCTGCCGTTTGAATTGATATTGATACTCCCCTTTTGTGTGTGTTTTCTTATTTCTATTATTGATTCCCGAATGGTTTCCCACATCAACAAAGGTTCTCCTTCGCAACCCTGTCCAAAGCTGATGATGGGAAAAGGTGCAGTCTCCAGGTGTGGCACTGTAAACTCAACGATCTCTTCTGCCGAAGGCTTAAAAGTCAGTCTGTCCTGCGTGCTGATGATGGTTTCATCCACGGGCTGAAAAGAAATACAGCCAATACAATTTGCATTGCATGCCGGTGAAACGGGTACCGGGCACTCCCACCGGCCAATAGCTAAATTTCTTGCAGCAGGACAAGTATATGTCATGCAGCAGTTTTCCATTAAATGTTTTATCAACCGGTTGTGTGGGTATGCTTCTAATAATTTTTTTGTTCCGGTCTCAATCAGTTCTTCCACATATCCTTCAGCTTCTTGTCTTATATCCTGTTCAATCCGCACAGCAGGCACGTACATTTTTTCATCAAACCATGCTGCAGCCGTGTAACAAAATAACGGAAGTGTTGGTGCATCTTTTTCTGTTTCATATGCCGCCATGTACAAACCGGTGTGTGCTGGTGGAATGAAAGCCGCAACAGCCCAGCCTTTTTCACAAAGCCGCATGTTGCCTGTTTCTACATCAATGCCAATGCCTTTACGGCCGGGCAGTTCATATAAATTTCCACCGGTTGGCAGTTCAATCCATTCATCAACAGGCACAGGCATGGCATCCCAGCCACTGCGGCCGGTTGCATACAGCGAAGTATCTTCAAAAATATTTCCTTCGCCATCCGAGTATAAAATGTATGGGCTTTGTGTTAACATGATATTATCTTAATAAAACAATCTTTTAGTATCAACCGCCGTCAGGGTTTATAACCGCTGACGGGGTTGTAAAGCGCTGACGGGATTGCATTTGTTCAGTACAAAACTGGTTAAAGGCCGTTTCATCATCAGCCCTGCTTTGCTCAACTATTTCAACCTGTATTATTTTATTGGTTTTAAAATCTATGGTTAACAGGTGGTCTTTCAAAATTACATTATCCATTTCGGTCCACTGAAAAACAACTGTTTTAAAAACCCTGGTCAGGTGTATTCCTTCATCTAAAAAAAGCACCGTTGTTCTTTTTCCTTTTACCATGGTTACAGTTATATAAACCGCTGCAAAAACTATCAATGCAATAATACCAACCTGTTTAAACCAGAAATGGGCATAAAATAAGGCCAACAGTAAACTGAAAGTTTCGGTAGCCCAGCTGTGTTTTTTGTAGAAATAAAAAAAGATACCGCTTACAGCATAAAAACCAAGTAATATATACATACTCAGTTTTACTTTATTATCATCACTATTCAATGTAAATGCAGCTGCTGCTACATGCAAAAAAAACAAAAACCAGGTAAACAGGTAATACGCTTTTTGGTTGTTATCCTTTAATGTAAAGCTGTATTTCATTAAGCGGAAGGATTTGCAGCAACCAGCAGGTTACACAATTTAAACAAACACCTGGCGCCTACATTTTCATCCCATTCATCATGGCTAACACCCACTTCATTTAAATCGAACCCAATTAATTTTCTGTCGCTCTGTATCAGTTTTTTGAAGATGTAAAAAACCTGCTCGGTTTCAAATCCGCCCTGCACGGGTGTTCCCGTATGCGGACAAAGCTTTGGATCCAGCCCGTCAATATCAAAACTGATAAAAACTTTTTCGGGTAAATGGCTGATTATTTCATCAACGATCTGTTTCCAGGTTTCACCTTCATACTGGCGTTCTTTAATTGCCTTATCAAAATAAGCAACCACACGTGTTTCACTGGCATTAATATAATCCACTTCTTCATCGCAATAATCCCTCATACCAACCTGTACCAGTTTTTGCAGCTGTGGAATTTCCTGCAGCGCATTGTACATAATGGAGGCATGAGAATAAGTAAACCCTTCGTAAGCTTTTCTTAAATCGCAATGTGCATCAATTTGCAAAATGCCAAAATTGCCATGCTTTTCGGCAATGGCTTTATAAAAACCAAGCGGTGTGCTGTGGTCGCCGCCCAGTAAACCAACCAGTTTGCCGGCATCCAGCAGCTCTTTGGTGCGTTCAAACACCCAGTTATTCAAAAAAATGCTGCCTTCATTAATTTCTTTAAGGGATTTGCACATGAACTTGTTATCGGCCACCACTTCATCGTGCGCTATATAATTGATCAAAAGTTCGGCTTCCTTGCGCAGGTAATCACTCTTCATCAGCACTTTTTTATCGCAGGGTTGCATGTAAAATCCCTGTTTCCATCCGTCTTTAACATCAGGGTCATACAGATCAACCTGCAGGCTCGAATTAAAAATATGCTCCGGAGCCCTTGCTGTACCTGCATTGTAGCTAACAGTTACTTCCCAGGGGATGGGCAAAATAATCAGCCTGGCATCTTCTTCTGTAAAGGGTAAACCAAAAATATTGTTGTTTGGGTTGCCAACCGAATTGGGATTAAAATTTGAAAGGTCAGTCATCACGTGTATTATAATTAAACAGATTCTGTATTAAAACCGCACAAAGATAAGTTACTGTACAGTAAAGCAGGTAAGCAAAAAATAAATTTTATGGCAAATAAATCGGCGTGTACAAACGGTTGATATGATATTTAATCTATACACCAATGATTAAGATCAGCTTAAATTAATACCTTTTTAGTGTAAATACCTCCTTATTGACATACCTTTGCAACTAATATTTAAGCTATGAAAAAAACACATATTATCATCCTCGTTTCTATTGCTGCACTTATTGTGACGCTTATTGTATTCTCTGCAGGCGATTTTTCAACATATGAAACCATCAGTTCTGCACAAAAAAAGCAGGGGAAATATGTACACCTGATTGCTAAACTGGATAAAACAATGCCGGTTGAATACGATGCTGTGAATAACCCTAATTACCTGAGCTTTTATGCGGTTGACAGCCTGGGAGGAAAAACAAAAGTAGTTTTTCATAACAGCAAGCCAACAGACCTTGAAAAAAGTGAGCGCATTGTTATGAAAGGAGCAATGAAAGGTGATCATTTTGAATGCAAGGATATACTTTTAAAATGTCCGAGTAAATACAAAGATGATAAAAAGCAACTGGAGAAAACGATTACCAATCAACAGAATTCTACCAACTAATAATTACACTTAATGGAATTTGAAGGCGAACACTTACTACCCGGCCGCATCGGGCAATTTTTTATATTACTTGCATTTGTTGCATCCATTATTTCAACCATCTCATATTTTATTGCTGCAAAAAAAACTGACCTGGCCGAAAAAAGATCATGGTTGAATTTTGCCAGGGTTGCTTTTACAACACAGCTGATTTCTGCTGTAATTATTTTTGTTTCTATATTTTATATCTGTGCCAATCATTATTTTGAATACATGTATGCCTATAAGCATGCATCTAAAGAGCTTGAGCCAAAGTACCTGCTGGCCTGCATTTGGGAAGGGCAGGAAGGAAGTTTTTTATTATGGACCATCTGGCATTGCATACTCGGTATCTTCATTATGTTTAAATCAAAAGAATGGGAAGCACCGGTAATGACAGTGATCAGCCTGGCACAATTCTTTTTATTAATGATGCTGCTTGGTATTTATGTTGGTGATGTAAGGTTAGGCAGCAGCCCCTTCACTTTAACAAGGAACGAAATTGCAGGCCCCATCTTCAGCCAGCCTAACTATTTAACTTTTATTAAAGATGGTGTTGGCTTAAATGTTTTACTGCGCAATTACTGGATGGTAATTCATCCGCCGGTTTTATTTTTAGGATTTGCATCAACCATTATACCGTTTGCCTATGCATATGCAGGCATACAAACCAAACGCTTTGGCGATTGGGTAACCCCTGCCCTGCCCTGGGCTTTGTTAAGCGCCTGTGTGTTGGGTGTTGGTATTATGATGGGAGGAAAATGGGCTTACGAATCTTTATCTTTTGGCGGCTACTGGGCATGGGATCCGGTTGAGAATGCATCGCTGGTTCCCTGGCTGATTTTGATTGCCGGTATGCATACCATGGTAATTTTTAAAGCAACAGGGCATTCATTAAAAGCCAGTTATCTTTTTGCATTTCTTACATTTATTTTTATTCTGTATTCAACCTTTTTAACACGTACCGGTGTATTGGGCGATACATCTGTACATGCATTTACAGATGCCGGTAAAGCCATTAATATAATGATACTGCTTTTTGTGGCAGCATTCACTTTGCCGTCAATCGGTTTGCTGATCAGCAATTTAAAAAACATCCCATCGGTACAAAAAGAAGAAAACACCAACTCCCGTGAGTTCTGGATGTTCATCGGATCGTTGGTTTTCTTTTTAGCAGCCATTTTCATAATTGCAAAAACATCGGTGCCGGTTTACAATAAAATTTTCGGAACAAATATTGCACAACCCGAAGATGTTGAATTTTCGTACAATAAAGTAATTGTACTGGTTGCCATCATTATTGGTTTACTAAGTGCTGTTACACAATATTTCAAATACAAAAAAACAGAATCAGGTTATATTTTAAAAAAGATTGCAGTACCAACTATTATCGCAGCCATCGTTACAGCATTACTGGCCGTTTTTTATCCGCTTACTTATTACAAAATGGGTGCAGGTTTTTTAGGTGCTGCTTATGTTGCTTTGTTTGCTACCATCTATGCTGTAATAGCCAATGGCATGTATATCTGGACCGGATTGAATGGAAAACTGAAAGCAGCCGGTGGCTCTATAGCACACCTTGGCTTTGCACTCATGATCGCCGGTATTTTAATTTCATCCAGCAATAAAAAAATAATCAGCAGCAGCAGCGCAAACGGTATTAATTTACAAATTAGTGGTAAAGACCCGTTGACCAAACAAACGGATAATCCCCTTGAAAATCTTACACTCATACGCCAGGTACCTGCTGCCATGGGACCTTATGAAGTAACTTACCTGCGGGATTCTTTTGGCAATGAAAAAGGAAGACGTTTTTATGAATTGTTGTTTCAGCGTAAAGATGCCGGTACAAAAAAAGTGGTGGAGCAATTTACTTTGTGGCCCGATGTGTATATCATGAAGGATAACAACATGAGCAGTAATCCCGATACAAAAACTTATTTGAACAAAGATGTGTTTACTTTTATTTCTTATGCCATCAACAATAATGCAATAGAAGACACAGCACAGTTTGTTATAAAAGAAATGGCCGAAGGAGATACGGCCTTTTACAGTAATGGCATCATTATTTTAAACAGCGTGGTGAAGAACCCGGTTAACGAAAAATATAATTTTAAACCAACCGATGCAGCCCTGATGGCTGATATTTCGCTCATCAGTAAAGACAGTTTACATTTTAAGGCAATGCCGCTTATACAGGTTGATGGCATGGGTGTTAACCAGGTAGATGATACAGTGTATGCACAGAATATGTATGTAAAATTTGCCGGCGTTACCGATGGCCGCAAAGTAAAAATAGGTATCAAGGAATCTGATAAGCTGATTCAATATGTAACCTTGAAAGCGTACGTTTTTCCTTACATCAATTTAGTATGGCTTGGGTTAATTATTATGGCCCTTGGTATAATTATGAGTGCTGTTAAAAGAGCAAAGCTGTCTACTTTTTACGCTGCACTCGCTTTGCTTTTGGGTGCAGCAGGGCTCTTCTATATGTTTCTTTTTGCAAACTAGAATCACAATCTGCCTGTAACTGGCGGATAACTTTTTCTACTTTTTTATCAGTATCGCTGTAAACAAAATTTGTATCGAAGTAATTTTGCAGTAATGCAGAATCTTTTAAAAACGAATCAACCATTTGCGGCACCAGGTGAACCATCAGGGTATCGCAATGGCTTTTAATAATTGCATACGCAGAATCAATTCTTGCTTCTGAAACAGAATCTTTAAAATGTTGTAATTCCAGTTCAGTCTGCGGCTTTTCTCCTGCTGTGCAGCCGCAAAACAAAATTATAACACAATAAATACTAAATTTTAAGGTTACCTTAAGCAACATAATGATATAAATATAGGTCTGAGTTGTAAATTTACAGTATGCAAAGGCTGAATTGCCACAAATATTATCAAACAAAATTAATCCTGCTCCTGGTATTTTTTACCACATGTATCACTAATACCCATGCCCAAACCGGCAAGCTTGATACCCTTACAACTTATGCAGTGGTTTATAATGGCGATACTATTGAAGCAAAGACCTTGTATAATTTTGCAGTATATGCCCGCATTGCCAATGCTAACAAGGAAAACCGGGCAAAAATGACCAGGTTACGCAATGCCATCATTGTTACCTATCCTTATGCCATGCGCTCGGGTTTAATTCTGAATGAAATGAATGCAAGACTAGCCAATGTAACAGATAAATCGGACAGGAAAGAATACATCAAATCAAGAGAAAAAGAACTGAAAAAAGAATTTACCGATCCGCTGAGTAATTTATCAATATACCAGGGTAAGGTTTTAATGAAACTCATTAACCGGCAAACAGGCAATGACTGTTACGATATCATTAAAGAATATAAGGGCGGCTTTACTGCCAGGTTTTACCAAACGGTTGCATTCTTCTTTAGCAGCAACCTGAAGCAATCTTATGATCCCCGTGGAGAAGATTACGAAATAGAAATGATATTGAAAGAGGTTTGCCGCACTTATGGATTCAGTTATTATATTAATTATTCTGTCGCCAATTAAATCCGGCCATTTGTTTAACTTTTTCCACGCCGGAATGTTATAATTCCACACTTTACTTCGTTTTCTGTTAACAACTGCGTAAATAGTGTTTTTGTCGTATCAATTCTACAGGCTTATTGCGTAAAATGAGTTAAATTGCATGCAGAAATTTATCAGATAAAAATGAAGTTAGATATATTGGCGTTTGGTGTTCATCCGGATGATGTAGAATTGAGTTGTGCAGGAGCACTTTTGGTTGAACAAAAGAACGGCAAAAAGACAGGAATAATAGATTTAACGGCAGGAGAACTAGGAACAAGAGGTTCTGGAGAAATAAGAAAAACAGAAGCAGCAGAAGCTGCAAAAATATTAGGGGTTGAAATAAGGGAAAACCTTGAAATGGCTGATGGATTTTTTCAAAATGATGAAGCCCATCAGCGTAAAGTTATCACTGCCATCAGGGCTTTTCAACCCGAAGTAATTTTGTGCAATGCGCCGGAAGACAGGCACCCCGATCATGGCCGCTCATCAAAAATGGTTGCAGATGCCGCTTTTCTTTCGGGTTTAATGAAAATTGAGACAGAATTTAATAGTTTAGTTCAGCAGGCCTGGCGACCTAAATATGTTTTCAGGTATATACAGGACAGAATGTTGCAGCCCGATTTTGTGATTGATATAACGGATGTGTTTGAACAAAAGATTGAAGCTATCCGGGCTTATAAAACTCAGTTTCACAACAGTGACCTTGATGAACCGCAAACATATATATCAACACCCGATTTTTTAGACAGTGTTATTTACAGGCATAAGTGGTTTGGGAAAATGATCGGGGTAAAATATGCGGAAGGATTTATATCAGAAAAAATGATTGGTCTTAAAAATTTTGATGCCATCATTAAAGAAAATACTTAACCTGTCCCGATTTTTTCGGGATTAAAAAATCTTAATATTTAATATGGCAACGGTAACTCCCAAATTTTCAAACATACAAGGCTCCAATTTTCACCAGGAGCTTAAAAGAAGGGTAAGCAATTATTTTGCTGAATCAAAAACTCCATCTTATGGTGATTTCAGCCTGTATTTTAAAGCAGTTTTATTGTGGACACTGTATGTAGCATTGTATGTACACGTTGTATTTTTTACCCCACCAAACTGGATTGCCATACTGGAATGCCTGGCAATGGGCGGCTTAACTGCTGCTATTGGTTTTAATGTGATGCATGATGGTGGCCACGGCAGTTTCAGCAACAGCAAAATATGGAATAAAATTGCGGCATTTTCGGTAAATGCACTGGGTGCAAGCGGCATTATGTGGAACAACAAACACAATATCATACATCATACCTATACCAATATTGATGGTATAGATGATGATATTGAGATTAAGCCATTGCTGAGAATGTGCAGCACTCAAAAAAAATATTTCATACATCGTTTTCAGCATGTGTATGTTTGGTTCCTGTACACTTTATTATTATTGGTTTGGGTTTTTCAGTCAGATTATAAAAAATATTTCAGTAAGAAAGTTGGCGATGTGCCCATTAAAAAAATGAGCACCTTTGAGCATTTTGCTTTTTGGATTGCAAAAGCAGGCTATTATTTTATGATGATTGTATTGCCCATTATGCTGGTAGGATTTTTACCCTGGATGATTGGATTTTTGATCATTGCTATGTTTGCAGGCTTTGTTTTAAGTATTGTTTTTCAACTGGCACATACGGTGGAGGAAACTTCATTCCCGGTTCCGGATGCTGATATCAATACGATTGAAAACGAATGGGCGATTCACCAGGTAGAAACAACAGCAAACTTTGCAACAAAAAACAAATTGATTTCCTGGTTGGTTGGTGGTTTAAATTTTCAGATTGAGCATCACCTGTTTCCAAAAATTTCTCACATCCACTACCCCGCTATCAGCAAAATAATTAAAAAAACCTGCGAAGAATACGGTGTAAAATATATTGAGTTCCGAAAAATGCGCCATGCTATTGTTTCACATACTATTCATCTGAGGAATATGGGCAGGGCATAAAGTATTTATATTCTGATTAACGGCCTTTTTATTATTTACATGTACTGCAGATAATAAAAAGGCTTTTTTATTTTTTACTTTTAAATGAATAATAATGTCAGCAAAAACATGGTTGGATAAACATAAAGAAACCCTCACCTACGGTCAGCGCATCGCCGATTCAGTTGCAAATGGCATGGGCTCCTGGGCATTCATCATCGGCCAGTCAATATTTGTTGTGATATGGATGATGATGAATATTATAGGCTTTGTACAACATTGGGACCCTTACCCTTTCATCCTGCTCAATCTTATCTTTTCTACCCAGGCAGCTTATGCTGCGCCAATCATTATGATGGCACAAAACCGCCAAAGTCAAAGAGACAGGGTGCAGGCGCAGGCAGATTTTGATACCAACCTGGAAGCTAAAAAAGAAATTGAAGCATTGCAGATCCAGTTAAATAAAATTGAGACAGAAAAACTGGATGATATCATCCGGATGTTACAGGGAATGAAAAAAGGCTGATGTTTAGTAAGTTTGTCTCGTATCACAAGCGTTTTCATTTTTTTATACGCAAAATGAAAAGTAAAAAAAATAAGTTATTAAAATTCATTAAGTTCTGGAAATTACTTGGCCCCGGATTGGTAACCGGAGCAAGTGATGATGACCCTTCTGGTATTGCCACCTACTCGCAGGCGGGTGCAGCTTACGGACTTTCTACACTATGGACTGCACTGGTAGCGTTTCCGCTTATGGCTTCCATTCAGCAAATGTGTGCAAAAATAGGTTTGGTTACGTCACAGGGCTTAACCGGAACCTTAAAAAAATACTATCCCAGGCCTGTTTTGTATTTAATGCTGCTTTTCAGTTTTCCTGCCATCATTTTAAATATTGGTGCAGATATTGCCGGCATGGGCGCTGTAGGTAACTTACTATTCCCTGCTGTTGACGCAACCTATTTCAGTGTGATTTTTACCATTCTGCTTTTAGGGCTGATCATTTATTTGCCATATCAAAAAATTGCTGCGGTACTTAAGTATCTGTGCATTGTATTGCTGGTGTATTTAATTGTTCCCTTCCTTTATAAACAGGATTTTTTAGCGATACTTAAAGCCACTTTTATTCCAACGCTCAAGTTTGATAAAGATTTTATCAGCATTCTGGTTGGTATACTGGGCACCACCATTTCGCCATATCTTTTTTTCTGGCAGGCTTCTGTGGAAGTTGAAGAAATGAAACATAAAAAAAAATACGTGGTGGTTGATAAAAAAATCATTCATGATATGAAACAGGATGTGGATTTTGGTATGTCCTTCTCCGGCCTGGTTATGTTCTTCATCATACTTACAACAGGTACTGTTTTGTTTAAAGGAGGCATCCACCAGATAGATACTGTTGAGCAGGCTGCCCTTGCATTAAAGCCCCTGGCCGGCAACCTGGCCTATTTGTTATTTGCAATTGGTGTTATCGGAACGGGGCTCATCGCTATACCCGTTTTGAGTGGCTCACTCAGTTACATTATTACCGAAACCTTTGGCTGGGAACAGGGGCTTGATAAAAAATTTCATGAAGCAAAAGCCTTCTATGTTATCATTGCCATTTCGCTCATACTGGGCCTGTCATTAAACTATGTTGGGATTTCGCCTATAAAGGCGTTAATCTACACAGCTATTTTGTACGGTCTTACCGCTCCTGTTTTAATTGCTATCATTCTTCATATCTCCAATAATAAAAAAATAATGGGCGATAACGTAAATGGAAGAACATTAAATATTATGGGGTTTGCTGCACTCATAATTATGTCTGTAGCTGCGGTTGTACTGCTGTATTTGTTTATATAGACCTGGGTAGATTTTTTAAAAGCCCCGTTATTTGATCCTTAGCCGGAGTGCTTCTTTTTATTTGGCCATCTTACCGTAAATTTGCGCTTCAACCTAAAAATAATGAGCGAAGAAAAAAGCCTCAACTTTATTGAGGAAATTATTGAAGAAGACCTGAAAAACGGAAAATACAAATCCATACTCACCCGTTTTCCACCAGAGCCCAATGGCTATCTGCATATTGGCCATGCAAAATCCATCTGCCTCAATTTTGGTTTAGGAATAAAATATGGCGGCAAAACCAATCTTCGTTTTGATGATACAAATCCCGTAACAGAAGAAACTGAATATGTTGACAGCATTAAAGAAGATATTAAATGGCTGGGCTTTAACTGGGCGGAAGAATTATATACCTCTGATTATTTTGATACACTTTACAACTACGCTGTTGACCTTATAAACAAAGGCCTTGCTTATGTAGATGATTCTACTGCCGAAGAAATTGCTGC
>JAOAUI010000304.1 GCA_030157685.1 Ferruginibacter sp.
CACCAAACTGGCGGTTTACATCGGCCCTGAAACTTAACTGCGATGGTATCAGGTTAAAGTTAAAATCTTTCACCAGGTCAAACCAATGTGTTTTTCTTTTAGTAAAGAATTTAATCTTTTTAAAGGGCTCAATATATTTTGGCGAAGGCGAAAAATTATAACCCAATCCATATTTATGCCTGGTAATTTCGTTGCTTTCTATTAACGGGCTGTGGTTTTTAATTTTAAGGTAAGAATAGCTGATATCAAAATTGGAGATATCATAAACCTTAGGCTTTTTGGTGCTGGTACGGTTCTTACGCACATTGGTAAAGTTTACCGTGGTGGTTGATGTAAAATCTACAGCACTGTTTTTAATGGAATCTTTTGCTGCAGCTGAAGGGGCACCTTTCAGTTTATCCTTCAGTTTTATATCCATATCATACGGATCGTACTCAGGTGTACTTACCGATTGTTGATAGCTTGCAAATACCGGTATGGATAAAGCAGCTTTCTTAGGCAGCAGTTTACCCAGTTCCAGCTGTGCTGATACATCAAATTGAGTAAAATTATCACGGTAACGGTCGTTTATCCTTTGCTCCAGCGTTCCAAAACCAGCGCTATGTGTATTGGCCGAGATGGAAATGGTTCCCAGGTCGGCAAGGTTTACATCAATTCTTCCCAAAGCCGCCCAGCCGCCATGTTCATCAATAGATGAAAGGCGTAATTCATTTACCCATACTTCGCCACAGGCCGTACCCGGTGCATTGGTATTTTCTACTCCCATTAATATGCCTCTTATTTCGGCCAGGTTGGGGTTACCCATCACAGAATAGGTATGCCCGTTTGCCTGTAACTGGCGGTAAATCTGATCGGGCAGGCCGTTTAGGTTTCTGTCCTGTTTTAATTTCACCAACGTCTGCAGTTCAATATCCAGCGAATTGCGGGGGTTCCACAAAGTATCATTATACTCATTAGAGTTCGCATCCATGGTTCCGGCCTGCAGGGGGGTTAATATCAAAGGAATCCGTATCTCATAATAATTATTTACAAAATCGGTACCCATCCTGAATACAGCGGTAAGATTTTTATCGTTAAGTACAGGGCTTCCCTGCTTTTGCTCGGCATGTATATACATCTGCATTTTACGGAACTGGCGCAGGTCTCTGTTGGCAAATGTTTGTTGTACGGCCCTGGCTTTTCCTTTTGCCAGCTCGCAAAACTGTAAACTTAATGCCTGCTCATTCTGTAAAAGGTTTACACCATTGTTACTTAAAGTTTGCACCCGTTGAATTTCGGTAGGTGTGCGGTATGGTAATGGAGTACGCTTATCGTTTTCTTCAATATTAACTGCCCCCTGGTTAAATACAGTAGGGCTGTTATTAGGCAATTGGGTATAAAATCCGGTACTATCAATTTCATACTGGAATTTACGCCACACATTTCTTGTAAACTGCAGCTCGCCAAAACGCATCACCACACTATCCTCAAAATCGGTGAGGAACATTCTTATAAAACGTATTGACTTAAAATCGGGAATATTACCAATTTTACGGTTGTACTGCCCAATTGGAATACGGAACTGGTACCAGATTTCGTTACGGGATGAACCATCTACCGGGTTAATGGTAACTGATTTTTTATCAACGATATAGTTTTTACCTATCACCATATCAGAACTGGTTGCATGCTTAATGTCAACGATATACTGAAAATATTCTTCAGTTTGATTTAATGTATTATCACGGTTCAGATCTTCTGCATCGGGGTATAAAGTGGCAGCCGAAGAATAAGTGGTACTGGTACTGGCTACCGGTGAATTACCCTCGGGGTTATTATAATTTTTATACCTGCCTATAAGGCCAAGCCCCGGTGTTTGGTCCAGGTCATCGCCACGGTAATAGTGATAATTATCGCTGGAAGGATCTACTAAAGCCCTTTGATAAGCTGCCGCTGATACCTGCCCCTGTAACTGTGAAAGATAAACCTGTCTTTTAGTTGCCTCAGCGGTATCATCCAGGCCATCCAGTCCAATATCCTGGTATTTTCTGTCGTTGGGATCGTTACTGAATGCATTGGTTACCTGAACAGGATTTACAGGCACCCTGCCCCAGTTTGAACTGGTAACCGGTGATGGTGCATTGGGGGTAGGTAAGCCATTTTCATAAAACCGTCTGCCATCTTTTAAAATATCTTCTGAAATATTACCCAGGTTAAAATATAATTTGCCGCTTACATTGGGATTGTATGTTAAACCTTTGGCTGCATAATTAATAAAAGGATCCTGCATCCAGAATTCAATAAACTCAATATTGGCGGTTTCAAAATCGGGTTGATCAATACCACGCATCAGGCCACCCCAGCGGGTTTTGGGATTATTTAATTTTCCATTGGTATTAATAAAGCCCGGCCTGGCATCATAATTATACTGTCCCCTGTCTGTTGGGAAATAAGCCAGGTCGAATGTATTAAGCAAACTTTCTCCAAAGCCGGTTGTACGTTGCGGAAAAATTTCACGCTGGTAAACCTGTCTTACCCTGGGGTCGCTCAGTTCAACCCGGTCGTTTGCGTAAGGATTATTTGGCCCCTTGTATTGTTGTAATGTAGGTTCAATCTGGTACCAGCCAATTTTTGCACGGTTTCTTCCGGATATAATACTGTCGTTGAATGCCGCTTCCGGAAAAAGAATGTTCCCGTTCAGGTCGGTAGCATTTAAAGGTACAGATGCAAGTGCCCAGCTGATTGGCGGAAAGCGCAGATCGTAACCGGATTGTGTACCATCAAAATCATCAATATTGATGATACCTTTTGAACCCTTACCAATCTGCGGTGCATGGCCGGGTTTTAAATAAGCACCTTCGGCAAACACATTAATGGCTGATGGTGCAGTTGTTTTATAAAAAGGCAGTTTGTCTAAAAGCTTGGTAAGCCTCGGAATATCTTTTCTGTAATTCACATCAAGGCCATACATCGAGTTGCGGATGGGTTCGTTGGTGCCGCCTGAAGTGCTGTTATCGTAACTTACTTTGCTAAAGAATGGCCTTTCACTTAAGCGAACAATAGTACCACCAATTGACAGCTGTTCTTTCAGGGTATTTTTAGCCATATAATCCCATCGCAGGGCCATATAACTTTTTTGCTGCAGGCCAAATGAGGCGTTGTTCTCGTAATTAACCTGTACCGGAATACCCGAATTAATAATAGCCGAATTGGTTATTTTAATAGTTCCCAGGTCGTAGTTGATATCATAATCAATACCTTCAATTAATACCCTGCCAC
>JAOAUI010000305.1 GCA_030157685.1 Ferruginibacter sp.
TATTCTTTATCCAGTTCATTCATCCATTGCATGGCTTCATTAAAATCGCCATTGGTATAGGTGAGCAATTGTAAAAAAAGATTCAGCAAAGTCTCAAAAGGAGATTTGCCGTTTGTATTGGGGTCGAATTTTGAAAAGTTAAATCCTAACAAGATGAAAATTTATAGTAGTTGCAGAATCTGTAAAATCTGTATCTAAATTACGAAACATTTAAGTGTATTGTTTTGTTCGTGTGTTAAATAAATAAATCCCCCCGGTTTTATCGGAGGGATTTACATTTTTTCAATTATCTCATATTTTTTTATTGCGTATCGGCAGGTTTATTGGGATTGGTTTTTATTGCCCCTGGTAATTCCTGCATACCCGATTTTTGCGCTTTATACTGCTGTTCAAATTGCATAATACGCATCAGGAACTGTTCGGCGGCATTTTTATCTCCACCTCTTCTGCCAGACTGATCTGCCAGGAAATCGAAAGAACCGGCTTTGTCTTCATCAAGCGAATTATAATAACTGATCTGCTGTTCAAGATCTTTCTTCAGGCTTTTGGTGATTTTAGCCGCCAGCACAGTATCTTCTGCAGCGTACGATGCCTGTAACATCATCAATGAAATATAATTCTGCTGCTGGTTACGGCTTACCATACCATAAGGGAAATTTTCTTCCAGCATCATTTTATCAGCTTTGTTCAGCATTTTTCGGGCTGAATCTTTATAATTATTCTGCGAAAGGCTAAGAGCAGCAGATGCATATGCCATACGAATGCTGTTTAAATGGCGGCGGTTCTCTTCATCAAAATAAACACCCGGCTTGTCTGCATTGCCAGAAGCAAATTTGCTCATCATCTTGTCATACACCCATGGATCGTTCACCTGGCTGTTTTCAACAGGTACCAGGCGATAGGTAAGGCCATCCTGACGTATATAGTTTTGAAAACCGAGCCCCGCTGCATCCTGTGATGTAAAATAGATAGGGCGTTTCCATTTGTTTGCAGCAATGATGTTTAAGATGGCTGCATCATTTTTGAATAATGCTGTTTTTGGAATTTGAAAAACAACCTGCGAAACCACACTGTCATTTGCATTAACAGTTCCGTTCTGGCGCACAAAATTTGCATCAACCGGAATGGAAACCAATTTTGAGGGGAATATATTAATGTTCCTTTCGTCTCTTCCCTGTTCACCTTTATTCGGGTCGTCGCTTCCTGCAAAATCTTTCATCATAGTGTACAAATCCATAGGTTGTGCCGGATCGGAGGTTATACCAGCCCTGGCTCTGAATTTGTTGATGAAAGTTGGATTATTGCCGTACAAACCTTCAGGTGAATAAACAATATCACGCTTGGCTCCTTCAATTTGTGCAGCAGACCAGATAGCATCTATAGGATCACTATCATTAAGTTTATAGCGAAGCTGGTTAATGTACCAATCGGTACCCAGCAGGCTGGAGTTTATAACACGTATATCTTTACGGATACCCTGTACTTCCTGTGCATACCAAAGCGGGTAAGTATCATTATCACCAAAAGTTATCAGTATGGCATTGGGGGCGCAACTTTCCAGGTAATCAACAGCAAGATCACGGGCCAGTGTTTTATTGCTGCGGTCATGGTCATCCCACTCCTGGCTGGCCATTAAAACGGGCACTGCCAATAAACACAAAACGCCTGCAGTTAAACCTGCAACCATCCTGTTTTTTATAAAAGAGGTGAACAATTCCTTTACATATAAAACACCCAAACCAATCCAGATGGCAAAAGCATAAAAGGAGCCTACAAAAGCATAATCACGCTCACGTGGCTGATTGCCGGCCTGGTTTAAATAAAACACAATGGCTAATCCTGTAAAGAAGAAAAGTAATCCTACGATCAAACCATCTCTTCTGTCTTTCATTATTTGAAATACCAATCCGAGCAAACCAAAAATTAATGGAAGCGCAAATAATTTATTATTGGCTTTGTTATTTTTTAAACTGTCTGGCAGCATCTTTTGATCACCCAGGCGCCAGTTATCATAAAAGCCAATTCCGGTTTTCCAGTTTCCGTCTCTTACATTACCCATATTAACACCCTGAATATCGTTTTGCTTGCCTGCAAAATTCCACATGAAATAACGGAAATACATCCAGCCAACCTGGTATGCCATGGCAAATTTTATATTTTCACCTACGGTAGGGGCTCTTTCCCAATTACCTTCCTGGTCTTTTCCAATCTGCATCCATCCGGCATAATAATCGGCATGGCCCTGGTCATTACTTTGGTCCCACATGCGTGGAAACAAATGCATATCAGCCGGTGCATAAACATATTCTACTTTCTGGCCGTTCTTTTCGTATTTGCCATTACTCTTTATATAGGTTTCTGTTATTTTGGTATCCGCCGGTTGTGCTGTAAAATCCTGGCCGTACAAAATTGGCCAGTCGCCATATTGCTCACGGCTTAAATAGCCAACCAAACTCACAGGATTATCTACATTAAACATATCAACCGAAGGATCGGCGCTTGAACGCACCAAAGTGGTGAAATAGGTTGAATAGCCCAGCAACATAAAAACAAAACTCCAAAGGCCCAGCCTCAGGAAATTCCAGTTTCTCTTAGCGGCTATCTTTAATCCCAAATAGATCAAAAATCCAATAAAAATAAAGAAAAATACAAAGCCTGAATAGTAAGGCAGGCCAAAGCTGTTAACGAATAAGATATCGAAATTACCGGCACCTTTAATGGTCCATACAACCACGGCTTTTTGTACAAGTCCTGTAATACCGCAACCAATCAAAAAAGCCCAGAAAGTACCCCACTTGGTGATTTTTTCGTACCGCTTGTAATAATAGATCATTACAATTGCCGGTATAGTTAAAAGGTTCAGTAAGTGAACGCCTATTGATAAGCCCATCAGATAAAAGATGAGGATGATCCAGCGGTCGGCTTTTGTAAAATGGCCTTTAATGCCTTCTTTTTGTTCTGCATCTACACTTTGTTCCCACTTTAATATACCCCAAAATACAACTGCGGTAAAGAAAGATGACAAAGCGTATACCTCGCCTTCAACAGCACTGTACCAGAAAGAATCTGAAAAAGTATAAGCCAAAGCGCCAACAATACCTGCAGCCATTACGCCATAGATTTTTTCGTTTGTTAATTCTGTGCCGCCTTTTGTAACCAGTTTACGGGCAAAATGGGTAATACTCCAGAATAAGAACAAAATGGTAAATCCGCTTGCCAATGCACTCATCAGGTTAA
>JAOAUI010000306.1 GCA_030157685.1 Ferruginibacter sp.
ACTTCAATTGCTTTTAAAATACTTTCAATCAGGTCATCAGCTGTAATGCCTTCCATTTCTTTTTCAGGCGTAAGAATAATACGGTGCCTTAACACATGCGGAGCCATTTCAACAATATCTTCAGGCGTTACAAAATCACGCCCTTTAATGGCTGCATTGGCTTTGGCAGCACGCAGTATTGCCAGCGAAGCCCTTGGCGATGCACCCAGGTACAATGCAGGATTATTACGGGTTTCGTTCACTATACGTGCAATAAACTCCACCAGTTTGGGTTCTATGATGATGGACTGTACCTGCTTGCGGTAATGCTGTATATCATGCGGCGTTAATAATTTACGAACGCCTTCAATCATTTCTGTTTGTGTTTTTCCCTGCTGGCGGTTTAAGATGCTGATCTCTTCCTGCAGGGTTGGATAACCCACTTCTATTTTAAAAAGAAAACGGTCAAGCTGTGCTTCGGGCAAACGGTAAGTACCTTCCTGCTCAATGGGGTTTTGTGTAGCCAATACTAAAAACGGAAAACGCATCTGGTGTGTGATGCCATCAATGGTTACCTGTCGTTCTTCCATCACTTCAAACAAGGCTGCCTGAGTTTTTGCCGGTGCCCTGTTTATCTCATCAATTAAAACAATATTGCTGAAGATGGGGCCCGACTTAAATTTAAAGTCACCTTCCCTGGGATTG
This sequence comes from Ferruginibacter sp., assembly GCA_030157685.1. GTDB lineage: Bacteria > Bacteroidota > Bacteroidia > Chitinophagales > Chitinophagaceae > Ferruginibacter. The sequence continues at coordinate 685 of JAOAUI010000306.1, forward strand.
AATACCGAAGTACCAACCACATCACTCGGCATCAGATCGGGTGTAAACTGCAGACGTGAGAAATCTGCATCAATGATCTTAGCCATCAGTTTGGCAGTTAATGTTTTTGCCACGCCGGGTACACCTTCAATTAAAATATGCCCGTCGCATAAAAGGCCGATCAGCAACAGATCAACCATTTTATATTGCCCGATGATGACCTGAGCAATCTCGTTCTTAATATCATAAACAGACCTGTTCAGTCCGCTCAGGTCAATGCGCTGTTCAAATAAATTTTCTTCCATCATGGGATTATGTTTTAATATTTCTTACCGGTATTTTTATAAAACTGTTGTATTTGTTCCTGTAAAGAAAGCAGTTGGTAATCGTTCACCACTGCACTTCCCTGTGTAGCTACAATTGTGCGGTACAGGCTATCCACATTATCTTTTTCTACCCCACTCTTGCGGCTCAGCATCATAATAAAATCATCATTTACATGATTTGTATTTAAAAAATAGGTATTGCGAATGTACTCATTAAAATAAGTAATCATCTTATCGGCAATATTTTTATTGTCTTTCTTTTGCAGGTACAGCCGGCCAATGGTTTCGGTAAATGTTACCGTGGTATTTTCATTGGGTTTAAGCTGTTGAATGATGCGCTGTATACGTTTACCGCCAAACAGCAAGTACAATAACAGCAATATCAGCGATAGCCAGAATGCTGTTTTGAGCGGCGGGTGTTTCATAATTTCGCTGAAAGTTGAAAAACTTTTTTTAGAATTTTTGCGGCTCTGCAATTTGTTATAATAATCATCCCAATAAACATGCTCGGGTTCGCTTTGGGTAAATGCAACCGCGTTTTTTAAATACTGATAATTATTATCCTTCAGCAAAAAATAATTACTGTATGCACGGGGTTCACATTGCAGGTAAAGCCTGCCTTTGCCATAAAAATACACAATGGAATTGGGCTGCTTATTGTCGTTATAACCCAACACACGGGTATTGCTGCTATCTATACTTGTAAAATAATTCTGGAAAGGGTAATAATAATACCCGTACTTAAACTCCGGCTGCATTGCGGAAAAAACAGTGGTGCTTTGCATTTTGCCAATCATTTTTTCAATAGATGGTGAAGTGTACACAGCACTGCAACCTACTTCATCAAGTAAAAGCTCATCTATTAAGCCGGCAGAAATAAAGAGGCTGTTGCCCGCATTCACGTATTCCATCATGGCTTCCACATCTTCTTCTGTAACAAATAATTTGGGTGCCATGCAGATGTATAATGAACCTGTATCACTGATATTATCCCAGGTCTCTTTAAAGTTCTGTTTCTTGTTCTGGATAAAATTGCCATCATACATACTTTCAATCTGCCGGTAGGCAATTTCGGCCCCAAAAGGTTTTGTATCTTTTTTAGAATAGGTTTCCTTTAGTGAAGGCATTTTTCTGCCACCACCCATACAGGCGTTCAGCAAAGCAGCCACTGCAAATAATAAAACGATATGCACAAACCTGTTCTTCAATACTTATATTTTTTGATTGAAACCCCTGAAATTGCTTTCAATCTTATCGTAAATATTTTTATCAATCTCGAATTCGCCGTACCACACATATTCATAATTTAATGTGAGCGCAGCAAAGGGCTGCTGGTGATTGCGGTTTGCAATTTCACTTACGTATTGAAAATTGGTTTTATCAGGCGCCAGCTGAACCATATTTTTTTCTGCCAGCAAATGCAGGGTACGTAAATACTGGTAACGCACGGCCTGCCTGTAATTGCCGCTTTGGAGCGCCTGCCGGATCAATGCATCAAAATCACTTTCGTGAGTGATGATTTCTTCTTCCACTTCGGCTTCTCCTACAGCCGATTTTGATTTGCGTTTGAAAGCCCCTTCTGCTAAAAAAAGGCGGTATAAAATGAAAAGCACAAAGGCAATCGCAACAGTCCAGAGCAATACAGTTACAATATCGGAATTGAACAAATTGCTTATTATACTCGTTCGTGGCCTTGGAGGCACCTTAACTTCTTTTTTCTTTATATTTTTTAAAAGGCTGTCTAAATATTTTGTGTAAGCATATTCTTTTAGATTTCTCCAGTTTTTAATGGAATCATAAGAAAGGTTCAGATCATTTTTATACAAGCTCGTATCTGCCGGTTCATCTTCTTCCAGTGCTGTTACTGGTGGTTGTATTATAGCTGTAGAATCTTTTACAACCACTATCTGTTCAACAGTTGTTGATACCTCATCATCTTTTTGTAACAAAGAACTATCCTCATAGATGAATTTTTTCTGCGCCTGCGTGGCAGATAAAAAACCCAACAGCAATAACGATATGTAAATGATTTTACGCATTGTCTTTCTTCAACCGGTTGATGATACCATCGGTTTGAATATAATAACCTTTCCTGTGTAAACGGATGGGGAGGATTACAAAATACCAGATGATGAATAATGATGAAACCGCTAAAATACTTACGCTTGCCCAAACCGGCAGGCCTGTGTTTTTTGCTTTATCATAAGTCTGGCTCATTAAATGGGTAACATAACTTTCAAAAAATGC
>JAOAUI010000307.1 GCA_030157685.1 Ferruginibacter sp.
ATTCTTCCCGTACACTTTGCATCATGCCCACCAACCCATATTTACTGGCGCTGTATGCAGCCGCACCTGCCATAGGCACTTTACCCAATACGCCGGGTATATTTATGATGAGGCCTTTTTTTAGTTCCTTCATGGCTGGTAAAAAGGCTTTCAGCAGAAGAAAGGGAGCGTACAGATTATAATTGAGTGAACGCAAAAAATCCTGCTCATCCAGTGTTTCCATTGTTTTAATAATACCAATGCCTGCAGCATTTATTAAAATATCAATGGCGGGCAGTTGCTGAAAATAACTTTCTTTTAATTGATCTACTTCTGCGGCATTTGAAATATCCAAGGTAAAAGTATTATCTGCCGTTACATTACAATCACTGGCAATTTGCCGAAGCTTTGCTGCATCTCTTCCCGTTAAAAACAAATTGGCTCCGCTGCCTTTTAAAAGCCTGGCGGTTTGAGAACCGATGCCACCGGTTGCACCAATAATCAGGATATTCTTTCCTTTTAATGTTTCCATTATTTACTATTTGGCTCTGTAAACAATGGCAGCTGGAATTTGTTTATAGCTTTATAACAAATTGTTGTAAAGGCAAATAAAATGAAACAAATAAAAAAATCTGATTTGCCTCAAAAAATTTGCCCTAGATGCAACAAGCCGTTTACCTGGCGTAAAAAATGGCAAAAAGTGTGGGCAGATGTGAAATATTGCAGCGACAGTTGCAGAAAAAATAAACGAGCATGAAAACAGAAACTTTATCTGCAACAGAAATTGACCGCATTATAGAAATGGCATGGGAGGACAGAACCAGTTTTGAAGCCATCGAAATTCAATTTGGCATTGCTGAAAAAGATGTGATTGAGTTGATGAGAAAGGAAATGAAAAGAAGCAGTTTTAAAATGTGGCGCAAAAGAATGAACGGACGGCAAACCAAACATGCGGCTCTGCGAAGCAGCAATGTCAGCCGTTTTAAATGCAGCCGGCAAAAAACTATTTCTTTAAATAAGGTTTCCAAAAAATAAATGCAGTTCCCTGTCAATCATTAAAAGGTACAAATGCATGTATCTTTGCAAAAAATTTTACCATGGAAAAGAAAGCAAGTGAATCGTTGGTGGTGATGACAGAACTGGTTTTACCTAACGATACAAATACTTTTGGAAACCTGATGGGTGGCCGGCTGATGTACTGGATGGATATAGCAGCAGCACTGGCTGCTATGAAGCATTGCGGTGCCCCGGTAGTAACTGCATCGGTTGATAATATATCTTTTGAAAATCCTATCAGGCTGGGTAATGTAGTTCATATTGAAGCCAGTTTAACACGCTCTTTTAACAGCAGCATGGAAGTGCATTTAAACGTGTGGGGCGAAGATGCCATTCAGCAATACAGGTATAAAAGCAATGAAGCCTATTACACATTTGTAGCGCTTGACCCAAATGGCAAACCAAGAACAGTAAACAAGCTGATACCCGAAACTGAAGAGGAGAAAAAATTATTTGAAGGCGCTTTAAGAAGAAGGCAATTAAGGTTGATACTGGGCGGAAAAATGAAACCTGAGGATGCGGTTGAACTGAAAGCTTTGTTTATAAAAGATTAAGCAGATGTTGCCGCTTGCTGTGGATTAAACTTACTGCTCTGTTCAATGGCATCCATAATATCTTCCAGAATTTTTTCTGTTGAGTCTTCATAATTGATCACCATCGGGTCTTTAAAAGTTACAGAAAGCCGGGTTCCTTTTTTCTTCAACTTTACTCCTTTTTTATCAAAGGCTGTGCTAAATCCATCTACAACAACCGGTATAACAATTGGCTGGTGATGTTTTACAATAAATGCTGTACCCTTGCGGCCGGGAACAAAGGGTGTGGTGGTTCCCTGCGGAAAAGTGATCACCCAGTTCTTGTCTAATGCTCTTGTTATTTTACGGGTATCGCTTGGGTCAAGCCCTTTTCTTACTTCTTTGCCATCATCTACCCAAACACGCTTTACCATAATGGAGCCTGCCAGTGCAAAAATTTTACTCATCAGGTTTTTTTTCATCGTTTCTTCGGCCGAAACAAACTGCACCCTGGTATAAGGCCACAACAGGTAATAAGGCACACCAAGCCCGTTCTTTTTACGCCAGCTTACTGCACAAAAAATATGCAGAAAGCAAATTACCTCGGCAAAATAAGTTTGATGGTTGCTTACAAACAGTACATTATTCTTTGGAAGTTTTTTCAGCTTCTCCATGCCGTTTATCTGTAGCTTATTAATAATAGCAAGCCCCGGAAAAGAAATGGAACCGATAACTGTATAAACTAATCCCTTAACAAAACCTGATTCCTTAAAAGCCTTCATCAAATTACCCATGTATCAATCTTTTTGTCCTGTAATCTCAGCTGCAATTTATATAAACTTGGTATCAATAAATAAAATTAAAGTATTTGCCGGGCGGCATAAAGCACACATTATATTTGCCACATGAAACTGAATACCGTAATTTTTGATATGGATGGCCTGCTGATTGACTCTGAACCGCTATGGAAAGAAGCAGCAGAAGCATTGTTTTCTACTTACGGAAAACAATTAACCACTGAACAATATTTAAGCTCCACCGGCCTTCGTACAAAGGAGTTTTTAGCCCATTGGTTCAGGCATTTTAATTTGCCAGATGCAGAAATTGCCGATGCAGAAACGATTGTAGTGAATGATGTGATTAAACTGGTGCAGCTAAAAGGCAAACCTATGCCCGGTGTACAGCATATTTTCAATTTTTTTCTGGAACGAAATTTTAAAATTGGCCTTGCCAGTTCATCGCCGCCCGAATTAATTAACCTGGTGGTAGATTTGCTGGGGATAAAAGATCATTTGATGGCCATTTCATCGGCTGCGGGCATGGCCTATGGCAAACCCCACCCCGAAGTATATTTAAATTGTGCCACAAGCTTAAATACAATACCGGTAGAATGTATCTGTTTTGAAGACTCATTTAATGGTATGATTGCAGCCAAAGCAGCCAAAATGAAATGTGTAGTGGTTCCGTCTTTACACGATAGTAAAAACACTCGTTGGGGGGCTGCAGACCTTAAAATATCCACATTAACCAACTTCAATGCATTATTGTTAGATAGTCTTTAAATTCACAATGTTGATAATTTGAAAAATGCTGTTCTCTTTTATTATTATATTTGTCACTGAAAGCAAAGCAGTAGCAATATTTTAAAAAAACATAAAGATTCTTGTTTTTTTTGTAAAAAAAAGTATA
>JAOAUI010000308.1 GCA_030157685.1 Ferruginibacter sp.
GATTATAAAGTGGCGCATTGGTACACACTGGGCTGGGGTATATTCTGTATCATCATTTCTATGTTTGCCTACAATATCGGCAACAGTCTTATTGAAGCAGTGAATATTCTGGGTTCTCTTTTTTATGGTGTAATACTGGGCATTTTCCTGGTTGCTTTGGGAATGAAGTTTATAAGAGGCCATGCCGTTTTTTATGCCGCCATCATTTCTGAATTACTGATAATACTTATTTACAACATGGATGTTGTTTCATTTTTATGGCTGAATGCAATTGGAGCCATACTGGTTATTGCTTTGGCTTCTATATTTCAGCTTTTTACAAAACAAAAAGCGCTGCAGTAAAAAGTTGCTGTCATTCCGACGAAGGAGGAATCTGCCAAACAATTGTACTAATGCTGAACAATATTAAACAGGCCCGACAGATCCCTCGTAGCTCGGGATGACAGAAAAAAAGCGCTGCAGTAATGCAACGCTTTCCAAAAAAATATTTTGCGGGATTTATTTTAAAGTCTTCTGAAAGTCTTTATTCATTTTAACGTAATCATCATTCTTTGCAGCTGTTGCCAGTTCCAGCGATTTTTTTGAACTTTCCATTGCACCGGCATTATCACCCATTTCTTTCTGGATTTTTGCTTTGTAGATCCACATCCAGAAAGCTTCTTTATTTCCTTCAATGGCTTTGGTGGTATTCTCTAAAGCCAGCGGTAAATTCTTATCATACTCATTGTAGAATTGTGCAGCCTGCCAGTAAGGTTTTCCCGCAGGATGCTGTGCATTATCTGTTTTCATGGCAGCATCTATCTGCGCTCTTACCTTATCTAAAAAATTTGTAACAATTGGTATAGTTACCAAAGTCTTATCCCATTTGATGTTAAGAGAACAGGTGGTGGCTATTACATCTGTAAACTCTATGGTAAATGATTCTACTTTCTTTTTGTTTTTAAAAGGCTCTGCATTAAAGCGGATAACATCTTCGCTTTCTTTATATCCATCAACGCCCCAGTTTTTAAGGCCTTTATTAATGATCACTTCCCAGGTATCAATACCGGGTATTGTATACAAAACATACGTACCGCTGTCCAGTTTTTTACCACCAATTTCAACCGGTTCGGTAAAAACTATTTTGGTTGCAGCATTGGCACCGGTGCGCCATAATTTATTAAAGGGAACCAGGTCGCCAAAAATTTTACGCCCTTTGGCTGCCGGCCTTGAATAGGTTAATTCAATGGTGCCGATACCAAATTCCTGCTTAACGGTTTGTGTGGGTGATGGGGCAGGCATTTTTACCTGTGCTGTGCTCAGCATGGCAAAACCTGCAAGTGTAAGTGCCGACAATATTATTTTTTTCATATAAAAATTTTGCATGCAAGGTACAAAATCTAAAATAGTGGAAGAAATGGTAATGACGCTGATGTGAATCAGAATTGCACTTTAATACTTGCAGAGGTTTTTCTGCCTTTTTTTACTTTCCACTGCGGGCCTTCCTGGAGGAGGCGTTTGGCAGCTTCATCATAATCGGCACCAAGCGATTTGTTTACCCTGATGTTGGATATGGTTCCGTTTGATTTAACATCAAAAGTTAACTCTACTTCGCCATGTACATTACCTTGTAATTTCGATTCAGGTATATCCAGGTTGTTGGCAACATAGGTGTTGTAGTTATCCCAACCATCTGCCGGTTCTACATTTACAACAGAATCTTTTAAAAAGGTAACCCTGCGTGAACGCTTGTTGCCAGCCATATCAGCATTGCCAATAACCGTTCTGTCTTTAAATGCTGTTTCGTCTTCCTGTAAAATTATTTTTGTTTGTGCCTGGTTGCTGCGTAAAGCAAATGTTTTAGCCTGGTAGCCAACAGACTTCACTTCTACCTGTAAAATACTGTCGGTAGATACCAACCTTACCATTCCCTTTGCATCGGCATAAGTACCAAAATTTTCTTTCTTTATAGAAATATTGGTAAAGGGTAGTGGTGAATTATCAGCTGATACAACCTGTGCAGTAAAGAAGTTATTTAATGCGGCTTCTTTTTTTGAATTAGCCTGCTGGCTTCGTTGTCTGCTTAATTGTTCAAGATCATCGCTTTGCTTTGCGGCAGATTTACTTCTTTCATCATTCATTTCTTTGGCTAAATCGGCATTATTGCCAGATGCCGAAGGATTATTATTTACCGGCGGTGCTGCGACAATGGCATTGTCCTTTTCGGGTGCAATGGTTGTGGCAACAGGCGTAACCGGCTTTAGCTGAGGGCCATTGGGGTCGGCAATATATTTTTCTTCATCTTTAACAGATTCATTCAGCTTTGCTATTGAACCCGGTAGTGTTTTCTTTTGTTCAACCGTTGCAGAAGCAGAAGGATTCAAAGATTGTGTAACCGATGCCGCAGGCGTAATTGCAGGCACTGATATACTGTCACTAATAGTAGTTTTTGCCTGTGCAATTTGTGTTTTATCAGTGTCTTCTTTTTTGTTGTTGTTAAAAAGTATGGTGAATGTGGCACCGCCAATGATGATCACTGCAGCCGCTGCTTTCCACCAGTTGCCTTTTGATTTGTGCAATTGAATTACTTTGGCCCCGGTTCCTTTATTGGTAATTTCTTCACGCAATGCAACCAACTGGTTATTCCATTCTTTGTTTTGTACGGCTTCGTAGCCTTCCATGGCTTCCGCTAAAAATGGGTCGTCAAGCGCTGCTTTTTCCATGGCATGCATTTGCATTGGCGACAGGTTGCCTGCCAGGTATTGCTCAATATCCCTTGCTGTGTAAATAATATTTTTTTCTTTATCGCTCATTGATCAATTAATAATAAATCTTTTGTTCAAGACTCCATACTTCCGACTCCTAACTCTTTCCCTCCATACAAATTTTCAAATTCCGCTTTCCATTCTGTATATAACTCCGCACTTTATTCCAATCAAACCCGGTTATTTCAGCAATTTCGTTATAGCATTTACTTTCCAGGTAAAACAGCCTAACAGTTTCCTGCTGTTCAGCCGGCAGTGTTTCCATACACTGCTCTAATTTCTTAAAATTTTCCTCTTTTTCCAAAGCCTCGCTGTTCAGATGCGTATTTTCTTCTGAATACATAAAAACCGGGTTAAATTCTGTGGTTTTTATGTTTTTTGGGCTTCTCAACTGCATCAGGCAGTAATTTCTTGCCAAAACGTGCAGCCAGCCTTTAAAATTATCTACCTCATGTACCCTCAATTTAG
>JAOAUI010000309.1 GCA_030157685.1 Ferruginibacter sp.
ATTTGTATCAATGAGTATCTCATCATTCTAAACTCATTGTTATGAAAACAAAACTCTTTATCATTGCAATTTTAATTTCAACCCTCTTCATTTCCTGCAACAACAAAGCTGATAAACAGGAATACGACGCATTAATAACCGATTTGAAAGCAACTGATGCAGACCAAAGCGGCAACAAAGAAAAACAGCAGATACCGGTTGGCAAATTTTCGCCGCCACCAACTGATTCTGCCGGTACTCCAATACCAACCAACGTTGTATCAAACCCAGACTGGGACAGCAAAATCATTAAAACTGCCACTTTAAAAGTGGAGATAAAAGATTTTAAAAAGTACAACAGCTTTGTGCATAATGCTGTAAGGCAGTATGGTGCTTATGTGGCACAGGAAGAACAGACTTTGTCGGATGAAAAATCTGAAACTTCAATTATAATCAAAGTTCCGGTAGCGCAATTTGAACCGATGATGAATGCCTTACCTGCCGATGATGGCAAAGTAATGGAGAAAAAAATAACCACAGATGATGTAACCGGGGAAGTAGTAGACACAAAGTCGAGGCTGGAGACAAAAAAACAATTGCGCTTAAAATACCTGGAGTTTTTAAAGCAATCTAAAAATATGGAAGAAGTGCTGAAAGTGCAAAGTGAGGTTGATGATATACAGCAGCAGATTGAATCTGTTGCAGGCCGGATTTCATTTCTTACACATCAAACAGCTTTCAGCACCATCAATCTTAGTTTTTATCAGCCTGTAGAAGGTTACAATAAGCCAACCAATGAAGCACCATCATTTTTTACAAGATTAACCAATGCATTTAAAACAGGTGGCAGCTGGATTGCTGAATTGTTTGTTGGGCTGGTTTCTATCTGGCCTTTATTACTGATTGCTTTTGCAGTGTATTTTGGATGGAAGAAACTGAGACCAGCAAAAGTGATTGTACAAAAGTCTTGATTTAAAACTGTCTGCATATTAAAAAGCTGTCAGGCTGAGCTTGTCGAAGCCGGTATCGTTTTATTTAACCCGCCTTCGACAAGCTCAGGCTGACAATATTAGTGATTTAAGAGTTTGAAAATTATCTGAAGATAACCGTACCCAATTGTTTCGTTAATTCAATCTCCATTTGCTTTAAATGTTGATGGGTTTGTACCAGTATCATCTGGTCTTCTGCAACGGTTGATTTTTCAAGGTCACGCTGGTTTTCATCCATCAGCCTTTTTATTTTGCGCAGCTTAAGGTAATTTAAAGTAGAAAAAACTTCTTCGGCAAACAGGTCTTCACGGGTTGCAATATAGCCCTCAAAATGTTCTTTCCATTTGGGGCTTATTTCGTAATTAAAGTCCATAATGCTAACTACCAATGAACTCATTTGCTGGTCTTCGTGGTATAAAAAATTCTTTGCAGTAGGCTCTATACCTGCATCAAACCAGGCTTTATAGGTTTGCATCACCCTTACCAATTCTTTGTTGTCAATCAGTTCTTCCAACTGGTTCTCTTCAATTTCTTTAAAAATATATTCTGCAACTTTCTGTTCTTTGTTCCAGTTTTTTAAGCCAAACTCCAGCAGGCTGCGTATCATGGCCTGCTCATGTATCTCATCTTTATTAAAAAGCGCAGTAACATCAGTATCTGTTTCACCGTATTGCTCATCAGTGGTTGCATCTTCTGCAAAACGCTGGTCACGGTTTACACGGGTTTCATCTTTATTTACTTTTTCCCTGATGAATTTATTAACCAGCGCATGTAACCCGCTTTCTTCTATCTTTAAAATTTCAGAGCATTGCTTAATATAATCCTGCTGTTTGGTAAAATCTTCGGTCTTATTAATTTTAGAAATGGTCTCAGCTATCTGGTTTACAACAATTGATTTTTTAGTACTGTCGTTGCCGGCATCTTTTAATGCAATGCCCAATTGAAATAAAATAAAATCCTTTTTATTTTCATTTACAAAATTGATGAACTGTGCAGTGCCCACTTTATTTACATAACTGTCCGGGTCTTCGCCATCAGGTATTAAAACCAGTTTTACGTTCAGGCTTTCTTCCAGCGCCAGGTCAAGTCCACGCAGGGCTGCTTTAATGCCGGCACTATCACCATCATAAATAATAGTAAGGTTGTTGGTGTATTTTTTTATCAGGCGTAACTGATCGGGCGTAAGAGATGTACCGCCACTGGCAACCACATTTTCTACACCAGCCTGGTGCAGGCTAACCACGTCTGTATATCCTTCTACCAGTAAACATTCATCGGCTTTATCAATAGCCTGGCGTGCAAAATAAGAGCCATATAGAATTTTGCTCTTTACATAAATTTCATTTTCGGGGCTATTGATGTATTTGGGGGCCTTATCATTTTTCTTAATTATCCTGGCACCAAAGCCCAGCACTTTTCCGCTCTGGTTGTGTATGGGGAAAATAATACGGCCACGGTAATTATCGTAGGCATTACCATCACGTACATTTACCAGCCCGGTCTTTTGTAAATACTCCAGGCTGTATTGCGATGCCAGTGCAGCTTTGGTAAAGCCATCTCTAGCCTCGCTGTTGTACCCTAATTGAAACTTGTTGATGATTTCTTCTCTGAAACCACGCTCTTTTAAATAGCTTAATGCAATATCCTGGCCTTCTTCAGAGTTCAATAAAGCATCTGTAAAATATTTTTGTGCAAAATTGTTAATGATATATAAACTGTCGGCAACCTGTTGCTGTTGTTTATATTCAGGACTTGTTTCACTTTCTTCAATCTCTACATTATATTTTGCAGCCAGCCATCTCAGGGCTTCAACATAACTGTATTTTTCGGCCTCCATTAAAAAACTGATGCTGTTGCCGCTTTTGCCGCAACCGAAACATTTGTAAATTTCTTTAGATGGTGATACGGTAAAGGATGGTGATTTTTCGTTGTGAAAAGGGCACAGGCCCAGGTAATTGGCCCCTCTTTTTTTAAGCTTAATAAAAGAGCCAACTATTTCCACAATATCAATGCGGCTTTGTATTTGCTGTATGCTTTCCTGCGATATCAATTTTTAAATATTGAGGGTGTAATTTACATATGTTTAAGTTATTGGCCCCTTGTTAAACTTTAGTAAACGGCCCGGCTTTTAAAACTGTGGCATAATTTATGAAAAATTACGTCAAAATTCATCTGTTTAATTAATACCTTTAACACCTAAAAAAATAAAAGCATGAAGAAATATGTATTGGCCACTATG
>JAOAUI010000310.1 GCA_030157685.1 Ferruginibacter sp.
GCCGTTTGCATTGATGGATACAACCCTGGTTGCTCCGGAATTAAAATGTACCCAGTTGCTTCCATTTACCGTTTGTGTTATTCCGGTAAGTGTTGTACCAGTATAAACAGCAGCTTTGTCAAACACATGAATATCATCAATACCCACACCTTCCATGTTAACACCAAGATCGCTTGTAAATACAATACGGAAACGTACAATATTGGTTGTTGGCGGAATATTAAAACTGGCAACATGCCATGTTGTTAATGAACCACGCCATTGATGTTTTCCTGTTGGGTCGTTATACCAGTTTGTACCTCCACCGCCATTGGTTCCCAAGCGGCTCCAGGTTACACCACCATTTACAGAATATTCTACCCAATTATAATCGGCCGGTGTGGCATCTTCAACCTGAAAAATATGACTAAAGGATAAAACCGGTTGGGTTAATCCGCTTAGATTAAAACAGGGCGAGTACAAATAAGAAATTTCATTAGTGTTATAGCTGCCGGCTAAGTTGGTTACCCAGGCCTTGCTTCCATTTGCTGCTTTGCTGATAATTGTTTTAGCAGGTGTACCCCATTGCCAGCTGCTGTTTTGCCCTTTGCTGTACCAGTTTGCAGTACTGCTTTCAAATCCTTCCAGGTATGGAAACGTACTGATGACAGGAGCGGTATGAAAATTATAATTTAAAACACTATCGTTGTTCCTGTAATTATCTGATGATTCATACACCCAGAAATTAAAATCATACTCGGTATCAGCCAACAGGTTTTCGGGCAATGCAAAACTATGTGTTGTTAATCCTGGTGCCAGCGATGCGATGGTTTCCATTACAGTACCGCCCCCATTTACATTATAATATACAGGCACATTACTAAAGGTGGTGCTGCTGTAATTTTTAATTTCGAATGATACCGTTTGATTGCCTGCCAAACCACAGCCCGAAACAGCCGGAGAAATAATACGGTTGATGGCAATATCATTTGGCGCTTCCTTTATGCCTACATCATCAAAAGTATATCCATCATCCTGGTCAACAATAGGGTAAGGATTATTGGCTGAAGTATTACCCTGCTGACTGAATTTTATCTGAAAGCTGCTGCTGATGGGCTGTGCAGGCAATACCGTATCCAGCACATCATTAATATTGATGACAGCATGTTTGTACTGCCCCAATGCTGCCTGGCTGGCAACTAAATCATAAGCTAAAATCCATGGTTTAGTATCGCTGCCTCTTATCCATACTTTGTTATTGGGATTATTTTCGTTGCCGTGATTTTTATAATAAAAATCTAACCGTAACTGCTGGCCGCTGATGTAGTTGCTAAGGTTATAGGTCATCAATAGGCTATCAGTTGTTTGGGCGGCGTTGTAAGGAAACTGGTCTAATGTTATGGCCCTGTTGCCATTTAATGCAAATCCTGTGTTTACAAAAGTACGGGCCCGCCCACGGGTTGTGTTGGCTCTAAAATCTACCCGGTCAATACTATCAAGACCCGTTGTGTTCAGCATGTATTCTTTTACCAGGGCATTTTCAAATCCATCCAATACCGGCAATGTTATTAAAGCATTGGGTAAATGTTTTATAGTTACTGTTGTTGTATCATCTGCTACCTGTGTATCGCCTGCTCTTTTAACCCATGCTTTTATGGTATACATACCCGGCAATGAAAAATTGGCTGTGGTTGTAAATGTGTATTGCCTGGTTGCCAATGCGGCTATGGCAACAGCACTTGTTTCCATTACGGTTGCTCCGCCGTTTACCTGGTAGTATAAATCATACGTGCCTGTTGTTGCAATATTATCCAGGTTACGGATGGTAAATTTTATTTGTTCCGATACTGTTAATGCAGCAGCTGTAAACAGTCTTCCTGTAACAGGGGCATCAACAGAAACTGCTTTTAAATCATTATCAAACATAGATAAAGTACAAACACCTGTTGACGGCAAAACAGATCTCGATACTGATCTTCTGCCATTAACAGCTCCATTTCCGGCACTCACGCCAAACCAATAAGTGGTTGTGCTGTTTAGGCCCGAAATTAAATATGTAAGACTGGTAGTATTGCCAATAATGGCCATGGTATCGGATTTCAGCTGCCATATATTGTAAGATGTTGCACCAGGAATGGCAGGCCAGTCTAATTGTGCAAACCCATCACAAGGTATTGTAGCCGTAACAACCGGTTGGCCAATTACGGTAAAATTAAAATCGCTTTGGTCGGTATAGGCAGATCCGTTTCTGCTGACTCTTACCAAATAATTATTACTTACCGTTGCCGGAACTGTCCAGTTATAAGATTGTGCATTTGCGGGCACATTATTATTGATCAGGTTCCAGGAAGTACCATCAAAATATTCGAGCGTAAAAGTATTGGCTTCATCCCCATAAGCATTCCAGCGAATTGTCTCCGATTCGCCCGGCACTATTTTCTCATCTCCAAAAGGATATTCAACAGTAACTCCATTCATATCCATTTGCCAGGTTACCACATACTCCTGCGGGCCATAAGGTAATGCAAATGCATTTATATTTATAACGTAATTACCTGCAACAGGTGTATCAATTACAACCTGTTCAATATTATTTCTTCTATCCACACCTTCAACAGCTGTGTCATTTACATTGGCCGGCGATGGGTTTAAAATCAAGGGTTGATGTGTAATACTACCTGGTGCAACAACAGTCAAGTCAAAATCATTGATCAGTTGCGATGCTGCATTTGGCGCAGCAGCTGTATCATTCCAATACAACATAACTTTTAAACGCCTGACACCTGCAGGAACTGATATTGTATTTGTTGATGGCGTTGTTGTACTTAAATAGAAACGGTTATTTTCTATCGCATCAGCAGCCCTTCTGGCATTTAAATTTCCAAAGCCATAAGTAAAATCCGGGCCCGGATTACCAAGATCTTCTGCCGTATTGCACATCACTGCTTTTATTAAAGCAGCCTGTGGTACTGCACCTCCATAAAATTTTCTGTACTGTTCATTCAATAAAGTGGCAGCACCTGCAACAATCGGGCATGCCATGCTTGTTCCACTCATGGGACCGTAGGAAAAAGCATGACGGGTGGAAAATACATTAAATCCTGTAGCCATGATCTCGGGCTTTAACCGGCCATCATTTACAGGCCCCCGGCTGGAAAAAGCCGTAGCAGTATACAGTGTATCAACAGCGCCAACTGTTATAACATTCTTCGCAACCTGGTATCCCGATTTAATGGTTGCATATTTAAATGGATATGGAGAACAGGTTTGATTTCCATCATTACCTGCTGCAAAAACATGCAGTAATTTTTCGTACTCACCCATTTGTTTATCAACATAATTACTTACTACATCATAAACGCCTTCACCGGGGCAACCGGCATCGGCATTGGTATATGAGTTATTGGTTACAGCCATATTGTGATCTGCAACATAGGTTGGTGCGCTTGTAATAATATCGCTGAAGTATTGGCTTACAATGGTTGACCTTGGTGCCATTCCATTATGTTTGGGATCAAGTAAACCTGCGCCGGCCACAGTACCGGAAACATGTATCCCATGAAAACTGAAAGGAGCAGGCACCCGGTTAATAACCCTGCCTGTAAAGTCTAATGTTTGAGTGGCAATTTCTGCATTATCACCAACGCCAACTGTAATACCTTTTCCGCTCAGATTTTTTCCGGAGGGCGAAAGCAAACTGGTTACAGCATGCTTGCCAATACTTTTATAATTTAATTCCTTATCAGTTAATGCTTGTAAACCCAGGTAACTTACAAATGGCAATGCTGCTATTGCATCTGCTTTACCCATATCTGCCTGTATGAAAACCACATTTGCATCTGCATATTTTGTTGGCACAATCAATGCACCTGCCCGTTCCAGCTCTGCAATTACATCAGCTTTGCTTAAAGAAGTATAATAACTGACAGCAATTAATTTTTGATTCTCTTTATTGGCAGCTTGCTGAAAATTTGTAAAGGCAATGTCTTTTTTATACAACAGCGGAATGTTGTTGATGGAACTGATCTCAAATGCACCAGCCTGCGAAAAATCAAATGAATTTTTTATAGTGGCCAGGTAAGCATTGCCCGGCAGATAGGTTTGCAGATGGCAACCTGCATTTTGTAAATTATTTTGAACCTGCAGCGATGGTAATTTTGAAAACTGAACCAGTACATAAAAATTATTTTTAAAAAAAGAAGCCTGCAGGTTTTCCTTTTGAAAGCTTTGTTTTTGAATATTATTACCGGTGATAAAATTGCCTGCGGCGAAACGAACCGGTATATCGGTATTTTGGGCAGATGCAGTAAAGCAACCGGATAAAATCACAAAGTAAAAGCAGTAAGAATAGAATTTTTTCATTGGTTAAATTACCATTGGATTTTGTTTGGATAGCGCTCACCAACAAAAATATAGATAAAATTACTGATAAGGCTTACTGATAACGTTTTTGCGGCCTGTATATTGCAATTATTAAACAGAAAGTGGCTGCTTTTTTTATTCGGCTTATCTTTGCCAGGCAGATGAACCTGGAAATGTTGTTGAACGGATATTTGAATGACCCCCGCTCTTTTAAAATAGTGGACAGGATCACTGCGTCTCAACCGCAACAAATTCAGCTTGCAGGCCTGCACGGAAGTGCAGCACCATTCATTGTTTCAGCTGTTTTTAACCATGCTTCCGCATCGCAGTTAAATCACCTCATAATCCTGCGGGATGCCGAAGAAGCCGCCTATTTTCACAACACATTAGAGAACATTACCAGTGCCCTGAACCTTTTTTATTTCCCTTCTTCTTTTAAAAATAAAAAGAACTACCGGCTGCTGAATGCCAGCCATGTGATGCTGCGGACCGAGTGCCTCACCCGTTTTTCGAACCCGATGGGCCAAAACCGGGTTGGTGCCATTGTAACTTACCCTGAGGCTTTGTTTGAAAAAGTGGTGCTGCCAAAAACACTTTCTGCCAATATCATCTCTATAAAACAGGGCGATACCATTGATACCAATGCCATTTACGAAAAGTTTGTTGGCTATGGTTTTAGCCGAACCGATTTTGTATATGAGCCGGGCCAGTTTGCCATACGTGGGGGTATACTGGATATTTATTCCTTCGGGAATGAAAAACCTTATCGTATTGAATTGTTTGGCAACGAAGTTGACAGCATCCGCATTTTTGACCCGGAGACACAGTTGAGTGAAAGGAAATTACTGCAGGTAAGTATCATCCCCAATGTGGAAACACAATTTGATAGTGGTGAAAAAGTTTCCATCATGGAATTTTTACCGGAGAACACCGTTGTTTGGAGCGAAGACTGGGAGTTCATTAAAGAGAAAATTCAGCAACAGGAAGAAGACCTTCAGCTTTATTTAGAATTACTGAAACAAAATCCGGTAAGCAGTTCTTCTCAATCAGATGACGATGAAAGTTATTTGGCGAAAACTGATGTTGATGAAAATGATTTTGTAACGGCGGCAATTCTTGAAACAGAAATAAGGCAGCGGCATATTATTGAGTTTGGTGCCAAAGCAAACTTCGATACGAACAACCAACAACGATCAACGATCAACTTTGCCACCAAAGAACAACCATCCTTCAACCGCCAGTTTGATCTGCTGATAAAAAATTTAAAAGAGTACGAAGAAAAAAAATACAATATCTACCTGTTTGCCGAAAATCCAAAACAGCTGGAAAGACTGCATGTGATATTCACCGACCTAAAGGCAGAGATCAACGTCATTCCCATTCCCGCTTCTATTCACGAAGGATTTATTGATGACGACCTGAAAAACGTTTGTTATACCGATCACCAGATATTTCAGCGCTACCACAAATACAAAGTGAAGCAGGCTTTCAGCAAGAACAAAGCACTCACTTTAAAAACGCTGAGGGAATTGCAACCGGGAGATTATGTAACGCATATTGATCATGGAGTTGGCGTGT
The DNA here is from genome assembly GCA_030157685.1 of Ferruginibacter sp. Lineage (GTDB taxonomy): Bacteria > Bacteroidota > Bacteroidia > Chitinophagales > Chitinophagaceae > Ferruginibacter. The sequence goes on from JAOAUI010000310.1 coordinate 5,920, forward strand.
ACAGCGGTTTACAAAAGATTGAAGCCAATGGAAAAATGCAGGAAGCAGTACGCATTCAATACAAAGATGGTGACTTGCTGTATGTAAACATTTCATCTTTACATAAAATTGGCAAGTACAGCGGCAAGGAAGGAACGGTGCCAAAAATGAATAAGTTGGGCAGCGATGTCTGGAACAAACTGAAAGACAAAACCAAGCGGCAGGTAAAAGATATTGCAACCGATCTTATAAAATTATATGCACAGCGCAAAAGCCAGGAAGGCTTTGCACATGCGCCCGATAATTACATGCAAACAGAACTGGAAGCCAGTTTTATTTATGAAGATACACCAGACCAGGGCAAGGCAACAGAAGATGTGAAAAGAGATATGGAAAAACCATCGCCGATGGACAGGCTGGTTTGCGGTGATGTTGGTTTTGGTAAAACAGAAATTGCCATACGGGCCGCTTTTAAAAGTTGTTGCGATGGAAAACAGGCTGCCGTGTTAGTGCCCACTACAATTCTTGCTTACCAGCATTATAAAACATTTGGTGAGCGCCTGAAAGATTTTCCGGTAACTGTTGATTTTATAAACCGTTTTAAATCGGCCAAAGAAAAAAAAGAAACTTTATTAAAAGTTGCTGAAGGAAAAATTGATATCATCATCGGTACACATGCTTTGCTGAGCAAAGATGTAAAGTTTAAGGACCTGGGCATTATGATCATTGATGAGGAGCAGAAATTTGGTGTGGCGGCTAAAGAAAAACTAAAACAACTCCGTACCACCGTTGATTCTTTAACGCTGACTGCAACCCCAATACCAAGAACACTACAATTCAGTTTGATGGGCGCAAGAGATCTGAGCATCATCAATACACCACCACCAAACCGGCAGCCTATACAAACCGAAGTGATGGTTTTTAATGAAGATGCCATCCGTGATATTATTTATTACGAAACCGAAAGAGGCGGGCAGGTTTTCTTTATACACAATCGTGTTAAAGGCCTGGCCGAGATGAAGGGTTTTATACAGGGACTTTGTCCCGACATCAGCATTGCATACGCACACGGCCAAATGGATGGCGACGACCTGGAAGATACCATCCTGGATTTTATGGATAAGAAATATGATGTGTTGGTTTGTACCAATATTGTTGAAAGTGGTGTTGATATTCCGAATGTAAATACCATCATTGTAAACAATGCTCACCAGTTTGGTTTAAGTGATTTGCACCAACTTCGGGGAAGGGTTGGCCGCAGTAATAAAAAAGCATTTTGTTATTTGCTGGCGCCGCCCATGAGTACTTTACCGCCAGACAGCCGGAAACGCTTATCTACTTTAGAACAATATAGCGACCTGGGTAGTGGTTTTCAGATTGCGATGAGGGATTTGGATATACGTGGCGCTGGTAACATGTTGGGTGGCGAGCAAAGTGGTTTTATTGCCGAGATTGGTTTTGAAATGTACCAGAAAATTTTAGACGAAGCCATCCGTGAATTAAAACGAACCGAGTTTAAAGAATTATACAAAGAAGAAATTGCACAGCAAGATGATTTTGTTACCGACTGCAGCATTGATACCGACCTGGAAATTTTAATACCGGATAGTTATGTAGAAAGTATAACAGAGAGATTAACGCTATACAGCCGCCTGGATAATTGCGACAACGAGCCGGACCTGGTTGCATTTCACACAGAAATGACGGACCGGTTTGGACCAATACCTGCACCTGTAGAAGATTTGTTTACAACAGTTCGCTGCCGGAGGCTTGCTGTAGGGCTTGGTTTTGAAAAATTATTTCTGAAAAACGGAAACCTAAAATGCTTCTTCGTAAGCAATCCTGATAGCCCCTATTTTACCAGCGAAACATTCAACAAGATGATCGACTTTTTACAGAAGGGCACTAATAAAGCCAAACTAAAACAAACAGGTAAATTATTTTTATTGCTGGTAGATGATGTTAAGGACATGACCGCACTGCATGAATTTTTAGTGAAGATGCACCAGTTTATTTTTAAATAGCCCCACTCCCACTCTTATTATATTTTACGAACCCATAAATTTTGCTTTGGCTAAAACTGCCAGGGTGGGGGAGGAGTTTGTTTATTTTTTACAGAAAAAAGTAAAGATTTTTATTATTTTTATAACGAATAATGAACGAAGGATGAACGAATGATAAACGATAGGTAAACGAAAGGTAAACGAATAGATTATAAGTATAGCAGGGCGCTGACAGGAAGTAAAGAGGAAGTTGACAGGAGCTGACAGGGATGACCACTTTGACGTGACAAGATCTAACCAATTAATAATTTAAAAAACCTGGAAATATGGCTACCGGAAATTTAAACGTTCTTTTTAAAGAATTGAAGGGAGCATTGGGAAAACAGATCGTAATAAAGCAGTACAAAAACAAAACTGTTATAACTGCCTACCCTGTTACCATAAAAAGAAAACCTACCAAACTGCAAACCGTTTACCGTAATGATTTTACCAAGGCTGTTAAATATGCGCAGGATATTGTAAGAACCCCGGCTAAGAAAAAGGCATATGCGAAAAAGGTAAAGCCGGGGCAAACAGTTTATAATTTTGCGATTGCTGAGTATAAGAAGAAGTTTGGGGTGAAGAAGGAAAAATAATTTTTTACTCAAAGTTTATTTCAAAATATTTCAACACAGCTTTGTATCTGTCCTGTGCTGTAAGGCAGGTATCCATTAAATATTCTTTTACGTTTGGCCATTCACGCAGGCCACGGTAGTAGAATAATTTCAGATCATCATCAATAATAAAAGGCACTACACTATTAGCCAGGCATTCTTTAAACATGATCAGCCGGCCCACCCGGCCATTACCATCCTGGAACGGGTGTATCAATTCAAATTGCTGATGAAAGTCTATAATATCCGCAATCGACTTTTGTTCTTTGTTATTATAACCAGCAAGCAATGCTTTCATCCTGGCAGGAACTTCTTTTGGCGGACAGGTTTCGTTTCCTCCAACTTCATTCGGCATTTTTTTATAGCCGCCTGTTTCAAACCAGTCTTTCCGGCTGTCTGATGTACCCGATTTCAGCAGGTAGTGCAACTCTTTAATAAAGGATTCCGTAAGTTTTGATGTTGCTTTTTCAATAACCAGGTCTATACAACGAAAATGATTATTAGTTTCTATGATGTCATCTACATTCAGGTTTTCAGCAGTAATGCCAATGGTATTGGTTTCAAAAATAAAACGGGTTTGATCCTGTGTAAGTGTGCTGCCTTCTATGCGGTTTGAGTTGTAGGTAAATTCAATTTGAGTACGATGGTAAATACCCCCTTTCAGCCTCATGTCTTTTTGCTCTTTCAGGTGATTGAGCAATGGATTGCTGCTGAATTTCCTTTCTTTTCCTTTTTGGGGCAAGCCGGCATCTTCCGGAATAGCCCAGGTTTTACCAGTTATAAAAGCACCTTTGATTTTTCCGGCAGCACAATAATTCCGGGCTGTTCTTTCCGGAATATTCCATTTTTTGGCAAATTCAGCTACGGAAATGTATTTCATTTATTTATTTTATATTGCCGTTACCGGCAAGAATCGCAGATACAATACCCTATAAAAATAGTAAATCTTGCCGATATCGGCAAGATTTACTATGGCCTGGTACTCACAAATTAATTTCCACCCACCCTATTTATCTCATCTGCAGCACCACCTTCCGAGCGGCTTAGTGCTTTCATTGTTTTGCCAAAGCGCCAGCTAAAGCTCAGCCGCACCACCCTGGTATCCCATTTTATGGTGAAGGGCTCATACGAATTCTGGAAAGTGGAGTAGCCGGAATAGTTTTGAAAATACGTGAGGTCACGCACACTCAGTTTCAACGTTCCCTTCTTCTTCATTATTTGTTTGGCCACACCAACATTCAGTTCGCCCTGTGGCTCCAGCCATTCCTGCAGGTCTATCTGGCTCCTGGTTTGGTAATAACCGCTCAGTTCAAAGCTCCATCCTTTTTTAAGCTGAAACTGGTTGTTAATACTGATATTCAGCTGGCTGATCCTGGCTTCCAGCGGAGCCCATACCACACCTTTGATGATCTTGTAATTGTAAACAGCTACTGCCGTGATATTCCACCATTTGGTAACGGGATATTGAAATGTTTCTGTGATGCCGAAATTCTGAAAAGAACCAACATTGCCCCTGGTGTAAATGATTATATTCTTATTTACATTACTGCTGTTGGAATCGATGATGAATATCTGCGAAAAATAATCCTTCAGGTAACTGTAAGAAAGCTCCGTAGTAAGCATTTGTTTATAGGTATGCGCTACCGCAAAATTCCAGGTGTACTGCGGTTTGATGTATGGGTTGCCTCCTTCAAAAGTGTATTTGTTCAGGACTGTAAGAAAGGGGTTTAGCTGTTGAAACGGAGGCCTGTCAATTCTTCTTCCTGCCCGGAAAGTGATACTGTTATTACTGTCAATCTGATAAGATACAAAAGCTGTTGGGAACAAACTGCCATAGTTCTTTTTAAAAGCAGCCTCTTTCACCAAAGCATTACCCAACTGGCGGGCTTTGTAGAAAGTGTATTCATACCGAAGCCCGGCCTGCCAATGCCATTTGCCTTTTTCCGCATCCACACTTGCATAGGCTGCGCTGATACTTTCATCGTATAAAAAATGATTGCTTCGGCTCAGGTCGAGCTGCCAGGCATTGCCGTTATTTCTTAAAAAATATTCGGCCAGGTTATCTGTTTTGTTCAAAGCAGTTTTTAAACCGGTTTCCAGCAGCAATTTTTTGAAGCGTTTGGTATAGTCCAGCTTTGCCGTAAAGATCTTTAGCCTGGAAGGGATATTTCCTTTGGTTCCCAGTATATCGCTGCCGGGCGCTATTAGCTGGGTTTGATATTGCTGATCGCCGTTGATGGTAAAACTTACATAATCCAGGTCGGCTGCCAGTTCGCTGCTTTCGCTGATCTTAAATTTACCATTCAGATTTACGCCGCCTCTTTTAAACCTGCGGTTATTTTCGCCCCAGGTATTGATGGTAGAATCGATATTATATTTTGGGTCCATCCAGTTGATCTCGCTGTAATTTTTTGCCCTTCTATTGAAGATGCCACCGGTAAATACCAGGCCCAGGGTTATTTTTTTGTTGAGTAAAAGATCGAAGCCGGTTTTGATATTCTGCCCCGTCTGTGAGGTGTTGCCAAAATTGGGTTGCTCCAGTAAAACAGAATCCTGGTTATTGCTGTTCACATATCTTCTCAGTGTCCATATCTCCATAAACTCATTGCTGGCCCGGTTGCCATAATTAAGGAACCAGTTCAGTTTTCCATTGCGGTAATTCAGGTTGAGCGAATTGCCTGTTTTGCTATACACACCCTGCCCCGCACTTAGATTGAGGGAGCCATTGAAGCCCTTTACTTTATTGGCTTTCATTTTAATGTTGATGATGCCGGCATTGCCCGATGCATCATATTTGGCTCCGGGGTTTTCAATCAATTCCACCACATCCACCTGCGAGGCAGGGATGCCCGAAAGATAAGCCTGCAGGTCGGCACCGCTTAGCTGTGTGGGTTTGCCATCTATCAATACGGTTACCGAAGGTTTTCCTTTCATAATAATGCTGCCATCTTTATTCACGGTTATGCCGGGCGATTTTTCCAACACATCCATTACCGTAGCTCCTGCATTGGAAATACTGGCTTCGGGGTTTATTACTGTTTTATCGGCCAGGAACTGGATGGCCGGTTTTTTTGAAACAACGGTAACGTCATTCAACAAGTTGCTTTTTGCTTTTATTGTGATGGTAGCGGAAAATACAGCGTTCTTTTCCAGGTCTATCTGCTGACTGTACCCATCATTATATCCTGCCTGGCTGGCCTTAAGCAGGTATTTACCGGGTTTCAGATCTGTAAATTCATACACGCCCAATGCACCGGCAGCGGAGGAACGAATGACGGCCGAATCGGGTTTTAGCAGATAGACGGTGGAACCCGGCATTGCATTTTTCTGTTCATTCAAAACGGTAATGCGAATGGTACGCTTATCCTGGGCAAAGGCCTGGCTACAAAAAGCTGTTAAAAGCAATGATAAAATGGCTATACGCATGGTGATGGCTATTGAACGAAAGTATTTAAGGCAGGCGGTAAAAGAAAGGGTTTTTATTTTAGTGGTAATAAGCTTATATGAATTAAGGGGTGAGGCAAAACACTTCGCTTTTTAACTCCGGTTACACCTGTCCCGATAGCCATCGGGAAACCGGTAGACCTGACTGCCGGCAGTCAGGATTGAAGCGACCCCAGTGACCCCATTATCATTTCGTTTTAGATTTATTGATTGAGGAAAGGAACACCGGCGCCAGTTGGTAAAAAGAAATACCGGAACTATATAGCTACAAATAAAAAGATGAATAAGTTTATTAAAACAATTACTCTTTCTTCATCACAATCTTTTCATTCATATCGGCCATTACCTGTTTTTTAAAATCTACCAGTTTTGTGTAATCGGCTGCTTTAATTACCCGTTCTTTAATTTGCAGGATTGCAATGGCAGTAAGTGTTCGTGCAGCTGCATCCCAATTATAATTACAGGTATAATAGGCAAAGGGAAATTCTACGAGTTTATTTTTAGGGATATTTTCTGCAGTAAACCCGGCGGGGAATTTATACACGGTTGTATCTATGGCCTGGTAAGGACAGGTAAAATAATAATCCCTGATGCGTTTTTCATATTCCGGTATCTCTTCATCAAAAACAGGATACAGCCTTGGTTCAAAAAAAAGTTTGCTGCCTGCATTAAAAGAAAATATCTTTTCATAATCCATGGTTGCAGAAACCAGGTAAGGGTTTGCTTTATTTTTTGAATTGCTGATCTCGAAATTATCAGGTTGCTTCCACTCCATATTAGTGATGAAGAATTTTCGTTTTTCATCTTCCTGCAAATCATGATAATACATCAGCAGTTGATTCCTGTCTTCTCCAATCAGGGTACAGGATGTTTTTACTTTTGCCCCGCCTTCTTCATTTACTTCAATAATTGTACATATACTTTGGATATTACTTTTATAATGGCTTAGCGGCGTATTCACCAGTACGCCACCTTCATTGGTAACCATCATGGCCTTGCGGTTTTCTGTAAAGGGACCAAGCTCGGCAAAGGGCAAAGTGGTGCTGGTACACTCCAGCCAAATGCTGTCTTTTTGCTGTGGAATACAGAGAATAACATGATTGAAATAATGTGCCGGAAAATCTTCCAGTACAATACCGGGGGTTGTTCCACCTTCTATTATTACCACGTTTGATTTTACACCAACTGCATCCAAAGCCGATTTTAAATAATTACTTAATGCCTTGCAATCGCCATATTTTTTATTGTCTACAAAGCTGGCGGGAAAAGGTTTTAATCCTCCAATACCTAACTGTATACTTACATACCGCATGTTGTTCTGCAGGTAATTGTATAATATTCTTGCTTTGTCTGTATCTGTTTTTGCATCTTTAACCAGGTTGACGTAAAATAATTTCCGGTCTTCGGGCAATACCGATGTTTTGAGGTAAACCTTATTATACCACCCGCCAAAATTTTTCCAGCTGGTCATATCTCCATCATACTCGTCTAACTGAAATTTGTTTGGCCCAAGCAAAACCTGTGGCAGGTAATTATCTGTTGTGCCAACATGCTTTTCTGTTTTAAAGGCCACAAGATTTTTCACTTCCCAGTGATACAAATCATTGTTCCCTTCTTTGGTAATTACAGGCTTGTAATTACAGTTCAGTATCCTGTACCGGAGCGATAAATCTGCCGGTACTTCCACATCAAAAACCACCTTTTGTACAGATTGATTTGAATGTTGAAAATAATTGCCCGGGTAATTGAACAGCCCCCTGAATTTTACGCTGTAATTAATTTCAACAGTTACAGGATAGGACGGCGGAGAAACATTAAAATAAGTCAGTTTTCCTTCCGGCACCAGGCCCTCGCCATAATTTAAAGAGGTCATTTCTTTTTTTGAAAAAGTATTTTTTTTAACCCCAAGTGCATCATACACTTTTATTTCAGCATCGTTCAACACCCTGAATTCGTAAGAAAATTCGTTGAAATTAAGGTACCTTTTTCCCTGTTCGTTTAAAATGGTAATCACCTGGTGCACATCGTATCTTGCACTGTTGATATCTTTGATTGTAAATTTTATTATTTCTTCCCTCACAACAACATTTGCATCTTTTTTTAAAGAATCGGGTATGGTAAAGGCCGCATAAATATCTGCCTGTGCAAAGGAATGTGCTGCACAAAATATTAAAAACAGAAAAACAAAAATCTTTTTCATTTGCGTTACTTTTTCTTCAACACAATTCTTTCCTCAAGAATGGCATACATTTTTTTAAAAAAATCTTTTATGTAGGGATACCCTTCAAC
>JAOAUI010000311.1 GCA_030157685.1 Ferruginibacter sp.
TCTTTTAAAATTAAAAATTTAAACCGCAGCCTTTGCGTAAGTAAACGGGTAAAATCAAAATGTAAATCCGGGTTTTCTTTTAACAGTTGGTGGAAAGAAGACCTGTGCAGCCTTATAATTACCGAGTTTTCATCAGCAATGGCACTGGCAGCAAAAGGCTCATCATCAAACAATGGAAATTCCCCAAAACATTCATCAGGCTCAATAATGGTTTGTATAAATTCTTTGCCTTCGTCGTTTATATTCACCCATCTTACTTTACCCGAAACCAGCTGGTAATAAAAAGATGACTCAGCACCTTCCTGGAAAATGATTTCTCCTGCGGCTACTTTTTTATAAGCTGCCCCCCAGGCAAGTAAGGTGTCAATATCTATTTTCATATACTTATAATTTCTGCTTGTTCCAAAAGTAGGCAGCATACTGTGTGGAAATCATGAGTGTAAACAGGCAGCGGTATGATTGAAATCACCTGATTAATCTTTTTGAAACTGGCTATGCTTAAAAGCTTCGCTGGTATAGGGTGGTATTGAACCCGGTAGCCTGATTTGGCAGCTGCAGGTTGAAGATATGACCAAACGCATAAAATAATAATTCACATGCAGCTAATCTTGTATAATCAAATTTTAAATCAAAAAATAAAAAACATGAAAAAAATCGCAATCCTTTTGTTGATGGGTGCATGTGTAGCGGCTTGTGGTGGTAATGCTGAAAAAGCTTCAGAAACCTCTTCATCTGAACCTGCAAAAACTGAAAACGGTAATCCTTCCTACGATCCTGAAAGAGGCGAAGGGAAATTTACTGAGGTAGCGGTTAGCGACAAGTTAGATGCAACGATGGCTGCTGCAGGTGAAAAAGTGTATACTGTAAAATGTGTCAGTTGCCATAAGCTAACCAGCGAAAAATTAGTAGGCCCGGGTTGGCTGGGAGTTACCGACCGCCATACTGCTCCCTGGATCATGAATTTTGCAACCAATACAGATGCTATGCTGAATAAGGATCCTAAAGCACAGGCGCAGCTGGAAATTTGCCTGGTGCGTATGCCCAATCAGAATATTGGTGATGAAGATGCAAGGGCATTGTATGAATTTATGCGTAAGAATGATGGTATAAAATAAAATTAACTCTCCACATAAAAATTAAATAAAATGAAAAATTATAAACATTTGGCAGTAGCTGCTCTTGGCTTCAGCTTGTTGTTTGGCTATACAGCCTGTAAACCCAAAAATGCCGGCTCGGCTGTAAGTTCCGATGCTGCAGCCAAAGTGTATGTTGCACCCGGCAAATATGATGAGTTCTATAATTTTGTTTCAGGTGGCTTTAGCGGACAAATGAGTGCGTATGGTTTACCATCCGGCCGTTTGCTGCGTGTGATACCGGTTTTTTCGGTTGATCCGGAAAAAGGATGGGGTTACAGCGAGGAAACAAAACCGATGCTGAACACATCGCATGGTTTTGTGCCCTGGGATGACCTGCATCACGTGCAGGTGTCGAAAACAAACGGCGAGTATGACGGGCGCTGGGCCTTTGGAAATGCCAACAACACGCCAAGGGTAGCCAGAATTGATTTGACCACTTTCCGCACTGCTGAAATTATTGAGTTGCCGAACAGTGGTGGTAACCACTCTTCACCATTCATAACAGAAAATACCGAGTATGTTGTTGCCGGAACACGTTTCAGTGTTCCACCCGATGATAAAAACGGAGATGTGCCTATCAATACCTACAAACAGAATTTTAAAGGCACTTTAAGCTTTATCAGCGTTGCCAAAGAAGATGGTAAAATGGATATTGCTTTTCAGATACTTTGTCCCGGCGTAAATTTTGATCTGAGCCGTGCCGGCAAAGGGGTATCACATGGCTGGTTCTTTTTCTCCTGTTATAATACCGAGCAGGCCAATACGTTGCTGGAGGTAAATGCTTCGCAGAAAGATAAGGATTTCATCATGGCTGTAAACTGGAAAAAAGCAGAAGAATATCTTAAAGCAGGCAAGGGAAGAAAACAGGCAGTAAGATATGCATCCAACCGCTACAGCGATGTTACACATTCTGCAACATCTGAAATAAAAACAGAAGTTACCGTGCTTGATGCCAAAGACCTGAAAGATATCTGTTACTTTTTTCCATGCCCTAAATCGCCGCATGGCTGCGATGTAAGCCCAACAGGCGAATACATTGTTGGCAGCGGAAAATTAGCTGCATTGATTCCTGTTTTCAGTTTTGATAAATTACAAAAAGCCATTGCAGCAAAAGATTTTATTGGCGATTTTGATGGTATTCCTATTCTTAAATACGAATCTGTATTATACGGCGAAGTAAAGAAACCTGGCCTTGGCCCTTTACATACCGAGTTTGATAACAAAGGCAATGCTTATACTTCCATGTTTGTTTCATCAGAAATTGTAAAATGGAATATTAAAGATCTGAAAGTGGTTGACAGGGTACCAACCTATTATTCTGTAGGCCACTTAACTGTAGCCGGTGGCGATACAAAAACACCCAATGCCAAATACCTGGTGGCGTATAATAAAATAACCAAGGACAGGTATTTACCTACCGGCCCCGAATTATCGCAAAGCGCACAGCTATATGATATCAGCGGAGAAAAAATGCAGCTGATCCTGGATTTTCCTACCATTGGCGAACCGCATTATGCCCAGATAGTACCGGCAGACCTGATTAAAAAGAACTCATTGAAGTTCTTTAAAATGGAGGAAAATAAAAATCCATTCTTCTCCAACGGCGAAGGAGCTACAAAAGTGGTACGTGCCGGAAACAGGGTTGATGTTTATATGACTGCCATCCGCTCTCACCTTACACCCGATAATATTGAAGGAATAAAAATGGGAGATGAAGTTTATTTTCATGTTACCAACCTGGAGCAGGATTGGGATGTGCCACACGGCTTTGCCATAAAAGGTGCTGCCACTGCGGAGTTGCTGATTATGCCAGGCGAAACACAAACCTTGAAATGGAATCCTGATAAAGTGGGCATATTCCCCATGTATTGTACCGATTTCTGCAGTGCTTTGCACCAGGAAATGACCGGTTATATACGGGTATCACCAGCCGGAAGCAGTACACCATTATTATTCAGCACCGGAAAAAATTATCCTGCTGCTGATACTGCAAAAAAGAAATGATTTTATGATTGGAAGGAGCAGGCTTT
>JAOAUI010000312.1 GCA_030157685.1 Ferruginibacter sp.
TGGCCGGTAATTCTTTGGTGGCTGTTTTTACATCGCCGCCAAAAAAATCTTTACCATTTACTTTTACACGGGTTACGGCTTTGCCCTGTGCGGTTACATTGCCATCTTTATCAACCTGTATGCCAGGCATTTTTTTAATAAGATCTTCTACCACGGCGCCTTCCTTAACTTTAAAGGAAGATGCGTTGTATTCAATGGTATCTTCTTTTACAACAATGGCAGGAGCTTCCACTACTACCTCACTTAATAATTTTGCATCCTGCACCAAAATAAAACTGCCTACATCAATTGTTTTCTCGGCTTTGCTCACGGGCACATATTTTGCCTTGGGCCAATAACCCATATGACGTATTACTACAGAGAAAGGAGAAGTTGGAACAACATCAAACCTGAACTGGCCCTTATCATCGGTAAATGCATAACTGGTATCTGTTGGATTTGATTTTACGACCAATGCTACGACAGCATTGTCAATAGGCTTTTTGCTGGCAGAATCTATAAGCGTGCCTTTTACCTGGGCATTTGTTGCTAACCCCAAAAAAATTACAAGGATTGCGAGTATAATTTTTCTCATAAAACAGCGTTGATATACGAATTTATTCGTGTAAAAATAGACTTAGAAATTCATATGAAGGAATTTAATTTGATGAATGGCAACTGTTTTGTGGAATTCTTAACATTCGCAAAAAGCCATGCCTAAAAATTATAGGTTAATGATAAAGCTCCCGGCCCGGCATTCAGGGTTACTTTATCGCCCATGCCTTTTAATTGCTTGCCATGCCCCTTATGTATGGCATACATCACCGCATCGTACAATAATAAAAAACCGCCCTGCACCATAATGGAATTACCATAACCCTTAAATTTTTCAGGATTTTTTTGATTGTTGCTGGTTTTGTTCATCAGCAGGCCCGATCCCACGTAAATCACATCCAAACCAGCATTAATAAGGTAGGTTTTCTCAATTTTACGCTGATGTTTCTGTACAGATTCCAAGGTTGGGTTATCAATTTTTTCTCTGCCGGCACCCCAGTATCCTAAGCCTGCAATAGCCAGGTTAATACCGCCCCACATTACGTTCATCTGGTGAAAAGCACGCATCTCTTTATTACGGGTATTGGTGGCAATACCGCTGCCAACAATATTTGCAACCGACCAGCCGGCAAGTCCAATCATGGCGTTTTTGCTGTAGCGAACACGTTCTTTTTCAAACTTAGTTAAATCTACTTTTTGAGAAAATGATTGCATTGAACCAGCAACCAGGCATAACAACAGTATTGTTTTTTGCATATTTGTGTTTTTAGAAAATACGTAACAATAAACTGTTGAGTTTGTTTAAGGTTGCAGTTTTATTTTTACTGGCTTAAGCCGGTAAGTTAACCGCAGTGAACCACCTTCTGCTGTGGTTTGGGTAAGTGGTATTTTCCGGTAAATGGTTGCTTCAAAACTTACATATACATTTTTTTGCCGTTTTAAATCCGATGCCGTTATAGCTATGCTGGTATTGGCCCCTGACTCGTGATAATGAAAACTGCTATCCGTATCAACACTGTTTATTTCAATATCATCATTGCCATTCAAGCCATTAATGTTATACGAAACAAGCAGGTCTTTATTACGATCTGCAGTTGCAGGAAGATTTACAAGCGTGAAAGGCGCAAATTCAAAACTGTTTTCAAAATGCTTCCCGTTTATATCGGTAAACTGTATGCTGTGCTTACCTAAAAAAGCATGGTGACTTTTATTTACTGTGTAAAAAGCACCACCGTATTTACTGCTGTCTACTTTTAAAACTTCTCCATCAAGTTTTACCTGGCTGGGATTATTTAAAACCAGTGTTGTACCGGCAGCGCCGGCAAAGCGGTATTGAAAATTTAGAGCAACCTGGTCATCCCCTTCGTAATAGGTAATGCTATAATCCATATAGATCTTATCCTGGTTTACATCCTTGCTTTCGCCTATTTCATTACTGTTGCAGGCAAAAAGTCCGCAAATCAAGAGCAGCATTCCTGCCAAAATTGGTTTTTGATAATGCATATTTTGAATGGTTTTACTTTTCATACGCTAAGATGTAAAAAGGTTCGTTAATAATATCACAAACAGGTAAAAACCGGCTTTCAACTACTCCAACCTAAACACTAAACATTTACTACCTTTGTCGCCCGCCTTTAAAAAAACGGAGTCGGGCGCTGTCATTATGGCTCAAAAAAGTTTTCTGCACCATATTTGACAATATAATAGTCCTGATTAATCAGAAATTAAAGCATACCCAACAACACTGAATTTTATGATAGGAATGATCTCTAAACTTTTTGGCGGCAATAAAAGCGAAAAAGACGTAAAAAAGATAAAACCGGTGGTTGATCAGATCAACCAGTTTTTCAACCAGTATAAATCGCTGAGCAATGATGAGCTCCGTAATAAGACGGCTGAGTTTAAACAACGAATTGCTGCCCATCTCAACAAAATAAATACAGAAATTGCCGATAAGCAAAAAGCTGCTGAAGATTTGCCTGTTGCAGATATTAATGGCAAGGATGTTTTTTATAAAGAGATTGACGAATTAAAAAAAGATAAAGACAAAGAACTGGAAGTAGTGTTGCAGGAAATTTTGCCCGAAGCTTTTGCTGCAGTTAAAGAAACCAGCAGGCGCTTTAAGGAAAACGAAACTTTAGAATGTACAGCAACAGAATTAGACAGGCTGCTGGCTACAAAAAAAGACAGCCTTACCATTGAAGGCGATAAAGCAATTTATAAAAACAGCTGGACTGCTGGCGGCACCAAAGTAACCTGGAACATGGTACACTACGATGTGCAGTTGATTGGTGGTATGGTTTTACACAGCGGCAAAATTTCCGAGATGGCAACCGGTGAAGGTAAAACCCTGGTGAGTACACTGCCAGCATACTTAAATGCTTTGAGTGGCGAAGGAGTACACATTGTAACCGTGAATGATTATCTGGCACGAAGGGATGGTGAGTGGAACGGCCCCATTTTTGAATTTTTAGGTTTGCGTGTTGATTGTATTGATAAACACGAACCCAACAGCGATGCCCGCCGTAATGCCTATAATGCCGATATTATTTATGGTACCAATAACGAATTTGGTTTTGATTACCTACGTGATAATATGGTGCACACACCCAACGAAATGGTACAGCGCAAACACCATTTTGCCATGGTGGATGAGGTGGATAGTGTGTTGATTGATGATGCCCGTACACCTTTGATCATCAGTGGTCCGGTGGGGCACAGTGATAACACGCAACAATTTTTCGACCTGAAACCAAGGATTGAAAAATTGGTAGATGCACAAAAAAAGGCCGTAAACCAGTTTTTAATTGAAGCCAAGAAAAAAATTGCAGAAGGAAATGATGACCCCAAAGATGGCGGACTGGCTTTGTTCAGAGCACACCGTGGTTTGCCAAAGAACAGTGCTTTAATTAAATTTTTAAGTGAGCCCGGCAACAGGGTGAAATTGCAGAAAAGCGAAAACTATTATTTAGCCGATCAGCAAAAAGAAATGCCCAAGGTTGATGCTGAATTATTTTTCAATATTGATGAAAAAAACAACCAGGTTGATTTAACTGACCAGGGAATACAATTAATTACCAGAAGCGGAGAAGACCCTGAATTTTTCATCATACCGGATATTGCTACCAAACTTGCCGATATTGAAAAAAGCACTTTGAGTGTTGAAGAAAAGCTGCATAATAAAGAGGCACTTTTAAATGATTATTCTTTAAAGGCAGATCGTATTCATACCGTACAACAATTATTAAAAGCCTACACTTTATTTGATAAAGATATTGAGTACGTGGTGATGGAAGATGCGGTGAAAATTGTGGATGAGCAAACCGGCCGTATATTGGATGGCCGCCGTTACTCCGATGGCTTGCACCAGGCTATTGAAGCAAAGGAAAATGTAAAGATTGAAGCATCTACACAAACTTATGCAACGGTAACCTTGCAGAACTACTTTCGTATGTACCACAAGCTTTGTGGTATGACCGGTACTGCCGAAACCGAAGCAGGTGAGTTCTGGAGCATTTATAAATTAGATGTAGTAACTATCCCTACCAATGTAAAATGTATTAGAAATGATGAGCAGGATTTTGTGTACAAGACCAAACGTGAAAAATATAAAGCGGTAATTGATGAAGTAGAAAGATTACGCAGCATCGGCAGGCCATCGCTGGTTGGTACAACTTCGGTTGAGGTAAGTGAATTGCTGGCCAGGATGCTGAAGCAAAAAAATATTCCGCACAATGTACTGAATGCAAAACAGCACAGCAAGGAAGCACAGGTTGTTGCCGAAGCCGGTTTGGCTGGTGCAGTAACTATTGCTACCAACATGGCTGGTCGTGGTACCGATATTAAACTGGGGCCCGGCGTTAAAGAAGCTGGTGGTTTGGCCATCATTGGTACCGAGCGTCATGAAAGCCGCCGTGTAGACAGGCAGTTACGTGGCCGTGCCGGTCGCCAGGGTGATCCCGGTAGTTCAAGCTTTTTTGTTTCGCTGGAAGATGACCTGATGCGTATGTTTGGCAGTGAGCGTATTGCAGGCCTCATGGACAGGATGGGTTATAAAGAAGGTGAAGTGATACAGCACAGCATGATCACCAAATCAATTGAAAGAGCACAAAAGAAAGTAGAGGAAAATAACTTTGGCATACGTAAAAGATTACTGGAGTATGATGATGTGATGAACAAGCAACGTAACGTGGTGTACAAAAAACGTAACCATGCTTTGTTTGGCGAAAGGCTGGCACTTGACCTTGATAATTCATTTTATTCTGTTGCAAACGGGCTCATTAATTCTTTTAAAGAAGGAAATGATCATGACGGATTTAAACTGGCTGCCATTGTAAATTTTGGAATTGATAGTTCAATTACAGCCGAAGAACTTGATAAAGGCGATGTTAATTCATTAAGCGACCGTTTGTATGAAGAAGCTGTAACACAGTATCGCAGAAAAACGGATACACTCGTTCTGCAAACATTGCCCATCATAAAAAACATACGCAAAGAACAAGGCAACCATATTGAAAATGTAGCCGTACCATTTACCGATGGTAAGAAACAAATTCAGGCTTTAGCTAATCTTGATAAATATTTAGCAACCGAAGGAAGAGAACTGAATGATGCACTGGAACGCAACATCACCCTTGCTTTGATTGATGATGCCTGGAAAGAACATTTACGTGCCATGGATGATTTGCGCCATAGTGTACAAACTGCAGGTTACGAACAAAAAGACCCGTTGGTTATTTATAAGATTGAAGCTTTTGGCGCCTTTAAGCAAATGGACGACCAGGTGAATAAAGATATTGTAAGCTTCCTGTGCCATGCACAAATACCGATGGAGCAAACCAATGCCGGGCAAATACGTGAAGGCCGTGAACGCAAAACAGATATGAGCAAGATGCGCCAGCGCAAGGAAGAGTTTGCAGGTGCTGGCGATGGTCCGCAGCATTTAAGTGCCGAAAATGATTATATAGATCCATCAGAGCAGATTAAGCAGGAACCGATACGTGTGGAGAAAGCACCGGGCAGAAATGATCTTTGTCCTTGTGGTAGTGGTAAGAAGTATAAGCACTGCCATGGCAAAGAGGTTTAATCAAAAAAAATAATAAACAAAAATCCCCGTCTTTCAGGCGGGGATTTTTTGTAGCAGGCGAATTCAAAAATTATCTTGTAATAACCAGTTTGGCAATTCGTTTTTTATCTCCGGCAAATAATTCAACCAGGTAAACACCATTAAGGGCACCTGCAGGGCAGTTTATTTTGAAACTGTTGAACCCGGCTTTGGTTTGCTCATCCTGTATAAGCAATATTCTTCCGTTCATATCTGCCAGGCGCAGTTTTATTTTTTCAATTTTGCTGAACTGTGCCCCAACCATAAAAAAATTACCAGTCACCGGGTTGGGTGTAATCAATAAATCTTTTCCATCCACAGAGCCTGTAAATACATATGCTATGATTGAAAATTTAGATTGATTACCAATATCAACCATTCGCAGCCGGTAATAATTGTAACCACTTAAATGGTCGTCATCTCTCCATTCGTAATAACCAAGCCCGGATGCCCTCTTTGCCGGTATTTTTCCAATGCTTGTAAAATTCACGCCGTCGTAACTCCGTTCCACCAGGAAGTAAGACATGTTGATCTCCGTTTCAGTTACCCAGTTAATTACATTGGTTTTGTTTTGAGTGGTTACTGTAAAAGATTTTAACTCAGCCGAAAGTGTCCCGCTGCAATAAGGTATAATTTTGGATGAATCAACAGCGGATAAACCGGCTCCATCAGTGACGGTTAATTTAATCAGCCAGCTGTAATCATCTCCGTTGCAGCCAATACGGGAAATAACTGCAGTTGTATTTCTGTTGGTGTCAATTGGCTCTGCATGTTTATGATTATTATGTACAAGCATGGTTTGCCACTGGTAAAAAAGCTGGCTCGCAGTATGCTCCACATCAGTAACAGTGGCCTGCAAGGTATAAGCGGTATCGGCCCCCAACCGGTAAAATGAATTTTTGATGGGGCTGTTGATATTGATTACGGGTGGCGTATTGTTGGCTGAGATAATGATGCTGTCAACACTGGTAAGATTCTGGTTATCTTTTACAGTAAGTTTTACAACAAATTTTTTAGGGCTGCTGTTTGATGTGGTAAAATTATGTGAAGGATTGGCTGCAGTGCTTACTGCGCTGCCATCGCCAAAATTCCATGAATACGTAATTGCACCATTCTCCGGATCGTAAGATGAACTGCCGGTAAAATTTACAGTTAAGGGTGCAGGTCCATATTTTTTATTGGAGCTCATAACCACAACCGGTGCAAGATTGCCTCCGTAAGTAATTTTTTTAACAGCACCCAAACCGATGTCAACATAAAATAAACTGCCATCCATGGGATTTTCTGTAACACATACAATGGCGGCAAAGCCCGATCCAAATGCATTTACATTTTGAACCTGGTCAACATATTGTATGCTGAAATTCTTCAGCCAGTTACCGCCATAATCTGCCTGCATGTATGTGTTTTTATACGATGCAGGAAAAAGGTTACCCGTGTACCAGCAACTTCCTGATGCAGAATTACCCCTGAAGGGAGTGCCGGTTACACCCGAAGCGGCAGTACCTATTTGTGCTACCCCTAAAATATTTCCCGAAAACTTTTTAACCCTCGCACTATCCACACCATGCTTCCAGTCAATAGCAGGCACCCGGTGAAAAAAACGATTTGCATTACCACTGGTAATTGCTATTGAACTGTTGCAGGGATTATAAACCGTGGTGACATTATCTGCTGTTGCTTGTTTTATCAGGTTTTGAAATGTAAAATATTGTTGTGTACACCCACCAACACCAAACCTGGGGTTGGGTTCATCTTTATTGGATGTAGTGGCAGCAGCATAACTTGACAGGTAATTAAAACCCTCAAAAATGGGCCAGCCACAATTGGTAGCAGGTGCCTTCACAATATTTAGCTCTTCGTAAACATTCCACCCAACGTCTCCCACATAAATTTCACCAATATCGCCTGTTGCCGGGATTGTTGATCCGGTATTAGGCCGGATGGTAAAGCGGAAAGGATTTCGGAATCCCATTGCCCAAACCCTGGATGCAGCAGATCTTGGCGAACCTACGTTATAAAACGGATTACTGGAAAGTCCGTTTCCATTGGTTGGATTGATGCGGAGGATCTTTCCATTTAAACTGTTGATCATTTGCGATCTGAAAGCCCCAACATTTTCATTTGCCCTGATGATACCATCAGTTAAAGCCTGGGCATAATAGGTTTCTGCAAGATTGCCATTGTCGGTAGTATTATAACTTGCAGCATCACCAGCCGAAGCCAGTAAAGTGCCATCAGCAGCAAAAGCAAGTGAACCCACCCCATGCGATTCATGCAGTATTGGAATACCGGTTGATTTGGTTTCGCCTACTAAAATGGTACGGGTGGCCAGGTCGCAAACCAGGTTACCTCCACTGGTTATGGTTTTGTACCTGGTTATCCTGCCAATGGTGGCAGCCAAATAAGTATTTGTAGCTGCATTATAAGAGGCTGTACCGTAGTAAAGCAAATGATGGCGGTCTACCACGTACAATAAATAGATAAGTCCGTTTACATCATAATTGGGGTCGAGTGCAAAGCCCAGGCAGCCATGGTCACGCCAGTTACCCACTTCGGGCGATATATCCAGCACCGGCGTTGCCTGTTTGGTGTAAGTACCTGCGCTGTAGTTACACACATAAACTTTACCGCTTTTTTCCCAAACAAATAATTTTGATCCGGTTTTGTTAAAAACGACACCAACAGGCTCAGTCCAGCCCGAACCAATGGTACTTACTGAAAACCCTGGCGGGAAAGTTTGGGCAAATACAGCACAGCGCATCAGTAAAAATGCACATACAGTAATAAAGAATTTACGGGTGCTACAAGTTAAAATAACAGACATAGAGGTTTACTATTAAATTTTTTCAAATAATGAAAACATGAAATAATAATACTCGTTAGGGGAGAGATTATTAAAAATGTAATTAAAAGGATAAATGGAATGCTTACAGGGTGTTTTCTGAGGAGGGGTGGTTGGGTTCTGTAAGCAACTGGGCGGCAAGATAAAACAAAGTTTTTTATTAAACAATAGCGTTGATAAAATCATTTGTTGATCCTGGGCAGGCTTTAGTAAGTATATGCCGGTCAGGTCAAAGCAATCCGGTTTTAAAATAGAATCCGTTTTTAATGTAATCTTGCAGCCTTAACTTTAATAAAACAAATTTTATCAAATGATCTCAACGCTGCTTATAATCGTTTTTGTATTGGGTTATGCAGCCATAGCTTTTGAGCATCCGCTAAAACTTAATAAAGCCGCTTCGGCATTAATAACCGGCGTTCTTTGCTGGATAATTTACATACTGCAAAGCGACTCAACGCAAACAGTAGGAGATGAGTTGTTGCATCACCTCGGCGAAATTGCTTCTATACTTTTCTTTTTGTTGGGGGCGATGACGATCGTTGAGCTGATAGATTCTCACAACGGCTTTGATATCATTACCGAAAAAATAAAAACCACCAGCAAGTCAAAACTTTTGCTCATCATTATTACGATTACTTTTTTTCTCTCTGCTTTGCTTGATAATTTAACAACGGCTATTGTAATGACATCGCTTTGCTCAAAACTGTTAAGCGAAAAAGAAGACAGGCTTTGGTTTGTGGGTTTAATTGTAATAGCCGCCAATGCTGGCGGTGCCTGGTCGCCATTGGGAGATGTAACCACCACCATGCTTTGGATCGGTGGACAAATAACCGCCCTCAATATTATGAAGCAACTGATACTGCCGAGCCTGGTTGCCTGTATCATTCCTGCACTCATTGTTGCATACCGTTTTAGAAGAAAGCAGATTGTTGCTATGGAACAACCTGTCAGCAGCCCTAAAGAAAAGCAGGAAGGAAAGATCATTTTATTTTCAGGCATTGGCTTTTTAATTTTTGTTCCGGTGTTTAAAACGGTTACACATTTACCGCCCTTCATGGGTATGTTGCTGGCACTGGGATTGATGTGGGTGATTACCACCATTATTCATAAAAGAAAAGATTCAGAAATTGCAGAAAAATTTACTGTTGCCCGGGCATTGCAGAAAATAGATACGCCCAGCATTTTATTCTTCCTGGGGATATTATTGGCTGTATCTGCCTTGCAGTCTTTTGGTTTGCTAAAAGACCTTGCAACATTTCTGACCAACACATTTAAAAACGACTATTTAATTGGCACTGCATTGGGCTTGGTATCTGCCATTGTTGATAATGTGCCACTGGTAGCGGCTTCGCAGGGTATGTTTGATTTAACGACTTATCCAACCGATCATTCGTTCTGGGAGTTTTTGGCCTTAACAACCGGTACCGGTGGTAGTGCGGTAATAATTGGAACTGCAGCCGGCGTTGCTGTAATGGGTATTGAGCAAATAAATTTTGTGTGGTATTTGAAAAAGATTGGCTGGCTGGCATTGATTGGTTTTGCAGGAGGGATTGCTGTGTTTTTGTTGCAGGTTTGGTTGGTGGGATGAATGAAAATAATTTTTTAATCTGCACGTTTTTTATTTTATCTTTCATCCCTAAAAAAATTAACCATGAAAAATTTATTTATTTCCGCACTATTTTTAACAACGCTTGCAGTTGGCCAATGTGCAACTGCACAAACAGTTGATGATATTGTCAAATTGAACATTGAAGCAATGGGCGGAGCTAAAAAAATTGATTCTTTAAAAACATTAAAGATGGAAGGCACTTTGAACACGCAGGGGGTGGATGTTATGATAACTTCTACCACAGCACACCTCAAAGGCGTACGTGTTGATATTGAAGTGATGGGCACATCCAACTATCAGGTTGCCAACACAACCGAAGGTTGGGTGTATATGCCAGTGATGGGCATGAGTACTGCCCAAAAAATGGATGACGATCAGTTTAAAGCAGCTCAAAACCAGATGGACCTGCAGGGAACTTTTTTGAATTACAAAGAAAAGGGTACAAAAATAGAACTGGCCGGTAAAGAAACCGATGCTTATAAATTAAATATTACGTACAAGAACGGTATAAAAAAAACCGTTTTTATTGATGTAAAAACAAACAGAATCGTAAAATCGCTTGGCATGACAAAAATTAACGGAGAAGAAACGGAAACGGAAACAATAATGAGCGATTACAAACAGAATGCAGATGGTTATTGGTTTCCGTATAGTGTTAGCGCCACGCAAGGCACTACCATATACGATAAGATATCTACGAATGTAACGGTTGATGAAGGCATTTTCAAGAATTGATAATGTGGATTGGAGTTGGGGTGATTCATCTTGACCATCTTGCTTTATAACCGCTGCAATCAATATGTATCATTTGTCTGAGGGTAAATGAATGCTCATTTTTATAAGTGCCAATTCCACCTTTATCCTTAATAATCTCTTTTGTCTAAAATATCAAATACGAATCTACATCTTTGCCGTCTGATTTACCATCATCATTAATATCAAAAACGATGAAGTCAATCGCATCCTCGGCCAGGTGCCTGCTTTCTTTGGCTGCACCGGAAAATTTTACCTGTATATAATTGTGCCATTTTGCACGTTTATTACTGATCACTAAAAGAGTTGCAGAAAATCCTTTTTGTTTAAGAGAATCTTTAAGGTAGGAACAATTTTTATTTCGGAATAAAAACCGGATAAAAATCTCCACCAATATTATCTGTAAGTTCTGTTTTCAATTGCCCGTCTGCCGTCATAATACTGATCACCCATGCTCCGTAAGTAGGGGTATTTCCTGAGTACCATATTTTTTTTGCAGCATAGATGATATGTCTGCCATCATCTGTCCAGGCAGGGCATTCATCTCGTAAAGGGCTATCAGTAAGCCTTTTATTTCCTGACCCATCTGCATTTATAACAAAAATATCTGGAGCTGTATTTTCATAAGAATGATAAAGTATCCTGGAGCTGTTAGGAGACCATAGAGGGTCATTATTTCCACCTCTTGGAGATCCTGTGTCGTTGTAATTTTTTTCAATCGTAAAAGTCAGTTGTTTAAGATTGGAGCCATCTGTGTTCATCACAAAAATTTGTGATCCGCCCCAGTCTTCCGAATTAATTGCGATCATTTTTCCATTTGGTGAAACACTGGAACTGTAGAAAGATTTGCCTTGCGGACTAATCAATTGTTTATTGGTCCCATCTAAATTCATTTTGTAAATGCCATTTGTTGTTCCGTTTGAAGAAGTGTAAATGATTGCGCTGTTATCCGGAAGATAACTTGCTGTATTGTTATCATTTTGATTTGTCAATTGAATCCTGCCGGTTCCATCGGAATTAATTGTATAAATGTCACAATAGTTGAGAGGATTATTATCATTTTTAACAAAAGTAATTTTACTGTCATCAGGCGACCAAACTGGGCTATGGCAGGATCCTCTTGCTTTATCTAGAAATTTCAGATTTTGACCATCAATATCAATTACATACAGGTATGTGTATAAATTTTCGTATGTAGTAAAGGCTACCCTTTTTTTGTTGTGCGATAATACCGGAGGGCCAGAATCCTTATCGACAATAAGTCGCTGATTTGTTCCATCAGCATTCATTATAAATATTTGACGAACAGGATTGTTATTAATAATTCTATTGGAAATATACAGGATCTCCCCCTTAACGTTGATTGTACCTGGTTGGTCTGTAATGCTTTTTTGGCAGGACGAAATAAAAGCCAACGCTATTATAAAATACTTTTTCATAAAAACTATTTTAAATAATGACAATAGAAATTGCAGAGGCTTGCTTGCCTTAAAAGTATAATATTTATTCCGGAAATTATAATGGTTTTTAATAGCCCGCCTTTGCCCCACCAATATTCTCTATCGGGTGCCAGGTGGTTTTTATTTCCTGCAGGTCCATAATAAAATAAGGAGATTGGCCGCTTGCATTTGCCCATTTAACTTTATCGTAGAGTACAACTCTTTTTACATTCAATGCAGATTTTTCTTTGATCAGTTTTTGTATTGCAGCATCTGCTTCACAAAAAACAGTTGCATTTACATCCATGTGGTCGGCAAAGTAAGGTACAAGTTCTGCTACTTTACCGGTAAGGATATTTACAACACCACCCGGTAAGTCAGAACTGTTAAGCACTTCGGCAAATGTTACGGCACAAAGTGGTTTGGTTGCCGATGCTAAAACGATGCATGTATTTCCTCCGGCAATGATCGGTGCAATTACAGAAACCAATCCCAACAATGAATCGCCCTGCGGCGCAATAGCAGCCACAACACCGGTTGGTTCCGGCACCGAAAAATTAAAATGCGACGAAGCAACCGGGTTTACAGAACTGAATAACTGCTGAAACTTATCGCACCAGCCGCTGTAGTAGATTAAGCGGTCAATACAAAGATTCACTTCGTTTTCAGCCTGGGTTCTTGTTGCATCCTGTTTTATTAATTCATCAATGAACTGTGTTTTTCTGCCTTCCAGCATTTCGGCAATGCGATACAAAATTTGTCCACGGTTAAAAGCAGCCCTGCCGCTCCAGCCGCCAAAAGCATTTCTTGCTGCAACAACGGCATCTCTAAAATCTTTTCTTGACCCCAGGCAAACATTTGCCAGGTTTTCTTTTTTGCTGTTTGTGGCTACGTAGTATCTGCCAGATTCAGTGCGGGGAAATTGTCCGCCAATATATATTTTGTAAGTTTTTAAAACTTCCAGCCTTTTTTCTGTTGTTGCCATTTTCTGTTGTTTAAATAATATTAACGTAAGCATTCAATCCATGTAACCCACCTTCTCTTCCGTATCCACTTTCTTTATAGCCACCAAATGGTGAAGTAGGATCAAACTTATTAAATGTATTTGCCCAGATAACGCCGGCTCTTAATTTGGTTGTAAGGTTGAATATCTTGGAACCCTTGTCAGTCCACACGCCTGCCGAAAGGCCGTAAGGCGTATTATTTGCTTTTTCAATCACTTCATCATCTGTTCTAAAACTCTGGATGGCCAGCACCGGCCCGAAAATTTCTTCCTGTGCAATGCGGTTGCTTTGCGCCACATTGGTGAAGATGGTTGGCCTGCAATAAAAACCTTTCTTAGGTATAGCACATGAAGGCTGATACATTTCCGCACCTTCCTGCTGACCGATCTTTATGTATTTATTGATAATGTCTAATTGCGCTTTTGAATTGATAGCTCCAATGTCGGTATTCTTATCCATCGGGTCACCTACAATTAAAGTTTCCAATCTGTCTTTTAATTTACGCACTACTTCTTTAAAAACTGATTCCTGTACATACAAACGTGAACCTGCGCAACATACATGGCCCTGGTTAAAGAAGATGCCGTTGATTACACCTTCCACCGCCTGGTCAAGCGGGGCATCATCAAAAATGATATTGGCGGCTTTACCACCTAATTCCAATGTTGCTTTTTTATTGGTGCCAGCAATAGCACGTTGAATAATTTTTCCTACTTCGGTTGAACCGGTGAAAGCAATTTTATTTATATCTGCATGATTAACGATAGCTGCACCGGTAGTGCCGGCGCCGGTAATAATATTTACAACACCAGGTGGCAGATCAGCTTCCTGTATAATTTCGGCAAGCTTTAACGCTGTAAGAGAAGTATTTTCTGCAGGTTTTAAAACAACGGTATTGCCACAAGCCAAAGCCGGAGCAATCTTCCAGGCGGCCATCAGCAAAGGAAAATTCCAGGGAATGATTTGCCCTGCAACGCCCAACGGTTCTGTTCTGCGGTTAGGAAAAGCATACTCCAGTTTATCGGCCCAGCCTGCATAATAAAAGAAATGATTGGCTGCAGTGGGCACATCAAAATCACGGCTTTCACGAATTGGTTTACCGCCATCTAAAGTTTCAATAATGGCAAACTCTCTTGCACGTTCCTGTATCATGCGGGCAATGCGGTAAATGTATTTTGCCCTTTCTGCAGGAGGCATTTTTTTCCATGTCTTATCGTAAGCAGTTCTTGCAGCCACAACAGCTTTGTTTACATCTGCCGTATTGGCTTCTGCTATCATGGAAAGTTTTTCTTCAGTAGCCGGATTGATGGTTGCAAAATATTTTTTGTTCTGCGGCTTTTCAAATTTACCATTGATGAAGAGGTCATACTGCGGTTCTATTTTAGCAGCACTTTTACTTTCCGGGGCCGGTGCTAAATTCCTTGTAGAATCGAACTTTAATTTTATTGTATTATTTTTCTTAGTTGCCATTAAATAAGTTTAATCGATTGAGAAATAATTCGGTGATTGATAAACCCCTGTCCTCAGTTTCATCAGCTGCATCAGTATATCATTAGCCAGGCTGCTTGCCCCAAAACGGAACCATTCATTATTCATCCAGCCTTCACCCAAAGTTTCATTTAGCATAACCAAATAATGCAAAGCCAATTTTGATTTTGAAATGCCACCTGCTGGTTTCATGGCGATCTTCTTTCCGGTTTTGTAATAAAAATCACGGATGGCTTCCAGCATCACTAAAGTAACCGGCATGGTTGCCGCCGGAGAAATTTTTCCGGTAGATGTTTTTATAAAATCGGCACCGGCATACATGGCAATATCACTTGCCTTGCGCACTTTATCATAGGTAACCAGTTCACCGGTTTCTAAAATAACTTTCAATCTTGCTTCGCCGCAGGCTTCTTTAATGGCAGCAATTTCATCAAACACAAAATTGTATTCGCCTTCTAAAAATTTACCCCTCGATATTACCATGTCCACTTCATCGGCACCATTCTGCACCGCATATTTTGTATCTCTTATTTTTATATCACGTGGTGCCTGACCGCTTGGAAATGCGGTGGCTACTGACGCTACTTTTATACCTGAATTTCCCAAAGCAGTTTTGGCTGTTTTAACCATCGAAGGATAAACACAAATGGCCGCAACTGTTGGCAGGCCTGGATATGAATCATGCAGATGTTGAGCCTTGTAACAAAGCTGTTTCACTTTTCCTTCAGTATCCTTTCCTTCCAACGTGGTAAGGTCAATCATGTTCAAGGCAAGCATCAAACCATTTAATTTGGTTTCGTTCTTTATGCTGCGCTTGGTAAACCGGCTGGCTCTTTCTTCAATGCCAACCTGGTCAACATGTGGCGATAAAGAAAAATCCGGTATTGTTTTGGTTAGAATCATCTTTGTTTTATTAAGTCTGCTACTGTTATCAACCCGCCTTCGACAGGCTCAGGCTGACAGCTTTATAATTAAGAAGCTGTTAATGCTTCCAATGCTTTTTCAATCATTTTTTTTACAGCCGCTTCGCTGTCTTTTGAAAATTCTTTTATCACCCGGTTGGCGATGATCACATTTATGCTCAGGCATTCGTGTCCCATCAATTTTCCTAAACCATAAATGGCTGATGTTTCCATTTCAAAGTTAGTGATTCGGTGATTATTAAAATTGAAATGGGAAAGCTTATCAACCAACCCCGGGCTGCTTAATCCCAAACGCAACACTCTTCCCTGCGGGCCAAAAAATCCGGGGCAGGTTACCGTAATGCCTTTGTGAAAATCTTCACCGAATTTTTTCAATAGCATTTCGCTGCCGCTGAATGCATAAGGATTGGTGATAGCTGTATCTAAATTTGTTTGTGCAATGAATGCATCAGCCATAGCTTTATCAGCTAAAGTTTTTTCGTAACTGTAAAAATTGAGCAGGTTATCCAAACCCAAACCGTGTGATGATGCTACAAAACTATCAACGGGAATATCGGCCTGTAAAGAGCCAGATGTTCCAAAGCGGATGATGTTTAATTTCGTAAGCTTTTCTTTTATCAGCCTTGATTCAAAATCAATATTGGCCAGTGCATCCAGTTCGTTAAAAACAATATCAATATTATCGGGGCCGATACCGGTAGAAATTACAGACAAATGTTTATTGCCAATATAACCAGTGTGTGTGATAAATTCACGGTGCTGCAGTTGATGTTCGATCTTATCAAAATGAGCACTTACTTTTTTTACTCTTTCCGGGTCACCAACCACAATAATGGTGTCGGCCAGTTCTTCGGGCCTTACATCCAAATGGTAAATAGCACCTCGGCTGTTGATGATCAGTTCTGATTCTGCGATTCGTTGCATAGTATATCGTTAATTGAATAAAGATACTACTAAATGAATTTATTCACAGAATCAGCTTAATCAACGATTATTAGTTTCCCGGTTTCCAAAGGCTTGTTATCAGCTCCAAATAATTTGTATATCACAATACCGGTTGGGAAATTCAAAATGTCAATTATTGTTGGCAATGATGAAAAATTCCTGATCATACGGCCGGTAATATCAAAAAACTGTATACGGTTATCTGCAGGAATGCCCTGCATCAACACATATTTTAATAGCCCTCTTCTGCTTGCAGGATTCGGATAAAAAACAATATTTTGCCTGCCCGTTGTTAAAAGAGAAATAATATCTGTATAAACAATGGCTCCGTTTTTTAATTTTATTTTGCCTCTGAAATAAGTAAAACCTCTGATCAGGTTATTTGCAAATTGGGTGTACTTCGGATTGTTGTTTATTACTTTTATTCCTCCATAAGTTTGCAGCAATTGTCCTTGTGGTGTTACCCGCTCAAAGAAAACACTGTCAACGAAGCCAGGTGCGCTTAACTCAAGTACCAGGTCTACATTATTTCCATCGAGCTGATTGTAGTAAAAGGTTTTATAAAAGCAGTAAACACCCTGGAACTCGATATTGCTGGCAACACTGCGTGCCGCCGGAATATTATTGCTTAAAACTGGTTCAACGGCATACACCAGGTAAGGATAATTTGCTTTCTGAAATAATTTAAATGTATCAGCAACTGTAACAATTGGTTTTAAGTAGGCACTATCTGTTAACGCAAATATTTTATAAGCACTTGCATAAATATGTTTATCCCAGGATAGCTGGAAGGAATCGGCACAAATAAAATCTACTTTGGTATTGATCACTTTACTGATAATAAAATTCCTGGAGAAGAAAGTTCCGAAAGCTGTTTCCATTTTTAATACTGCGGTGGAAGCAGTGTCTTTTATCAGCCATTGAAACTGGTTGGTATATATTTTATGTGATTGTTTTATTAATTGCCAGGCTGCTCCATTATTATAGCTGATAAATAAATTGCCTGTTTGGTTTGTATCTGCAACAAATGTTTTCCACTTGATAGTAAGTGTTTCGTTCTCGGCCCGGTTTACATCAGAAGTATGTATTGGATTTGTAAAAGTAAAAGTATTAAGCGTGTCAATATTGTAAGCAATATGAAAAGCTAAAGAAGAATTGCTGACGCTTGTTCCGGTAACTTTTGCCTGGTAATTGCCTGCGTTGGGTAATTGAATACTGATTTGTTCTGCAGTATTTAACGAATCTCTTTTTCTAACCGGGGGTTTTGACAAAGAGTCAATATTTGCAGCAGCACTTAAAACCCAGGGTTTAAAAATATTGCCGGTAGCAAGCTCAGTCAATTCTATATCCAGATCATTGATAAGTGCTTTGTTATTGTTTACCGTGGCTACAGTATCTGTCCAGGCAAGAGTAATCTTTAATTGGGCTGCGTTTGCTGGTACATTAATAGTTTTTGTCCAGGATTGATTTTGCGACAGAAAACTTCCATCATAATCTTTTTGCTGAACCGATCTTACTGCTGCATAACTGTTTACCAATCCATATCCTGTTTTATAATCAATCCCTGCTTTATAAATGTCATCGGCTGTATTAAACAGGATTGCTTTAATTAGTGATGCAGGTGGAAGCGCCTGGCTGTTGCTGTCAGCATACACTTGTTGCATTACAGCTACAGTACCGCTTACAACCGCTGCTGCATCAGAAGTGCCGTTTGGACCAAGGGCAATCAGTTGAGGAACCAGTCTGCCATCATATGCAGGGCCCGAAGAGCTTTCTGGGGGCAAATTTCCTGCATTATCAATGGCACCCACAGCTAAAATATTTTTAGCCATTTTAAAATTTCCGGTAAGGTTGGCATAGTTGGTTATACCTGCGTATTTGCCTTCTGTGGCAGCCAGTTTTCCGCTGTTGCCGGCTGAAAACACGTGAACAAAGTTTTTATTTTGCCAGGTATGTAAATCGTAGCTGACCGCTTCGGCCCCATAAAACTGCTGTACAATGGTGCCATAAGAGTGATTTTGTACAGTTACTTTATTCGTATTTAAAATAGAAGCGTCATCTGCAAACAGATTGGCAAAGGAGCTTGAATAAAATTTACATGCATTGGCAATTCCCCTGCCATTGTAAAAGCTGTTTCCGGCACCGCCAATGATGGAAGATATAATCGTAGCATGGCTACTTATAGTTGAAGATGCCAATGATGATGGGATGACTCTTTTATAAACATCCAGATCCGCCTCTTCCATTTTTTGTTCTTTAACACCAACGTTAATATTTTTTCCATTTGCTGATGGTATTAAATAATCCAGCCGGTTAATTCCATGAAAATCCCGGCTGTATCCAATTATGCCGATTTCGGTATGAGGTTCGGCATAACGGTCAATAAATATCACTTCAGTTAAATTGGCAACAGTATTTCTGATAAAGGATGCCTTACATTTAATTACAATTGAATTGGACGGCTTGTTGATTCCCGTAATCGTAATATTATTTGCCAGGCTTTTTGAAACAGATTGTAACTGATCAATATCATGGCCGGTAATAATATAGCTTTCCACGGGATCCTGCTTTTTACTTTCATTATTTTTTTGCAATGCAGGAGAATATTTCCAGTAGTTATTTGCAGCAATAATATAGAATTGTTGATTTAAATATTCATATTCATTGCCGGTTAAGATTTTTATTACAGCAGTTGTTTCATTGATCATTCTGATGACATTGATCGATACCGGCATTTTAGCTTTCCATGAAATAAGATAATAAGGCCTGTCTTTTAGATAAGTCTGGTTTGCTTTATCCGCATAAAGCGAAAATGGGTTTTCATTTCCGGAACCTGGCTTATTTTGTGCAAATAAACCCTGATGAAAAAATAAAAGAAAGGCGAAAAATATTTTTTCTTTTTTAAGACCTGAAAATAGTTGATGCATCATCATTGGTTGCCGGATAAATTATTTGCGTAATAATAAAATTACTGATTAATCGAATTTAAATCTATAACTAAAAAATCCCTTTCCGGTTAAAGAAAGGGATTTGGAAATAAAAGATCAGTTATTAATAAACATAATTCAAAGCCGTACCATCAGACGAGCTGAATGCAGGATTTCCATTGGTACATGCCATCATCCAGGAATTATAAGAGCCTGTAACTGTTGTTGGTGTACCGGGAATCCAAATAGCACCCACACCGGCAGAACCTTCATTTGAATTCTGTCCGCAACTTGACCTGTTCATATAGTCGGTATGACGAAACCCGATGCAGTGGCCAATTTCATGAGCCATCACTTCATCGGCTTTATTAGCAGTGTTTAAATAAGTGGTAGCACAACTGCTGGTGCTAAGTGTAAAACCCGGGCTGGGATTGCCGCCTGTTGGGAAACCAGATGCCTGGCCTAAAATGCAACCTCCTCCCGATGTTCCAAGGTTTGCGCCTGATATCACAATATTGCCACCTGTGGTTACCCGTTGAAACCTGATCCTTAAATTAAGGTTGTTATACCTTGCCAATGCCTGGTCTAAACCAGTTGAATAATAACTGGGAAAACCAGATCCCAGTCTTACCGTAATTGTTCTTTGGCCGGTACCTGGTAAGCTTACCACATTGGTAGTGCGGTAATGTTCTTCGTTGGCTACAACAAGTTCATTGGGATTTACACCAACCAATTCATTTAATTGTGCGGTAGTTAAAAGAATATCACCTTCAATAAGATAACTGCCTTCAGCAGTTCTTTCGGCCCAGTTGCCGTTAAAGCCTGCAGCAACTATCAGGTCTTTTTCAACTTGTGTTAATGCATTTGCATTTACGTCATCTGCAGGTGCTTTTTTACAGCTTATAATTGAACCCGTTAACAACAATGCCAGGCTGGCGGAATAAAAGATTTTTTTCATCGGTTAATTTTTTTTGTGAGTAAAGTTGTTTGTAAAATCTAATATAAATATCTTTTTTGATGCTAAAGCATAAATGCAGGAAAAAACATATCCACAGTATTTTTACTAAGTAGAACTGTCAGCAAATTTTACAGTGGGTTTTTTCCGGCCCTGAATTATCTTCCTGAATGATTTGAGATAAAACAATGTACCAGTTGAAAAACAGTCATTGTAAGGATGCAAGTAATCAACATCCTGAGCAAAGTGCTTATCCAGTTGTACCCAAATACTTTTTTCATAGAAACAGCCAGATAAGTTAAAAAGCTCAGCAGAAAAAGCAATAGAAATATGAAAAGCAGTATTGTAGCAAAAGATTGAAACAGCAACAAGCAAAGTAACATGGCCGGGAAAATAATCAGGAAAAAGCAACCGAAGTGAATTGAATACAGCATGGCATCATAGAAGAACAGCCCTTTACGGTAAAATACAATGAAGCAGATGAGGGCAATGATGGGAATCATGATCAGGAACAACCATTTAAAAATACCTGTAACCATGGTAACTGCTTCATGCATGGTCATTTGCCTGCTTATCCGTATTTTTTTATTTTCAGCAAATAAACGGGTGATCATATTATTGGCATAGCCATGATCTGCAAGCCAGTTTCCAATACTGTCTTTAGTTGTTTTTTTCAGCAGCCTGAGGTCTCCATTGGTTACTGCAGGATTATTCATCACCCATGAAAACGGGGTAACCAAAATATGATCCTTCAGACTATCAGCAGATCTATCAAAAATTTCACCAATGGTCATATTTTCTTCCTGGGTTGTAACGGCTTGACCAAAAAGCCCCTTTTCCTGAAGATCGGCCTCGTATATACCTAATGCCAGCAGGCAAAAAATGGAAAGGAAAATAAACATCCGGAAAGGTGGCGTGTAGCGCCCACGGATGTTATGAATGTAATCAAATGTGATCTTTCCCGGCCTAAATAAAAGTATTTTTAGGGAGTAAAAGAACTTGGTATCAAAATGCAGAAAACCTTCCAGCAACTCATAGCCATAATGAACCAGGGGAAAGCGGGGATTGTGATTTTCCTGTCCGCAATTAGGGCAAAAATTAGTGTGTTCACTGCCAGAACTGAATTGAAAATTACAGTTTGCACATTCATGCTGTTTTACTTTTTTTTTCGACATAACCTGGTTTGTTAAAGCCTCAAAATAATAAACAGTACTATAAAAAACAAGGCAGGGCCAATTTTCGTTGACCCTGCCTATAAAAATGCAAAAACAACACTTACTTTATCCCATACTTCGTCTCATACTTCTCTGCCAGTTGTTTTTGTTTATTGTTCAGATCAATCTGTCTGCCCTGTATAAAAGCCTGTGTAATTATGTTGGTACGCATGTCTAAAATATCGCCTTCGCTTACAATAATGTTGGCGTCTTTACCGGTTTCAATGCTGCCGGTTTTATCGGCAATGCCTAAAATATTTGCAGCATTTAAAGTAATGGCGCTTAAAGCTTCTTCTTTAGTTAAGCCATAAGCTGCTGCAGTGCCTGCATTAAAAGGCAGGTTGCGGTAGCGACTGTTGCCATCATCATCGTTAATGGTAAATAATATACCAGCTTTTTGCAAAAGATAAGGTGTTTTAAATGGCTGGTCAATATCATCATCTATCATCGTTGGCAAATCATGCAACTGGTTTAAGATAACAGCAATATTATTTTGCTTTAACAGATCGGCAATCTGCCAGCTGTCAACAGCGCCAACAAGTACCACATCAAAACCAAACTCTTTTGCAAAATCAACTGCCAGCAACATCTCTTTTACAATATTGCAATGGATGAAAAGCTTTTGTTTTTTATCGAATAAATTTTTAACTGCTTCAAATTTCAGGTTGGTGTTTTCATGTTTGCTTTCGGCCAGGTAGGCTTTTGCTTCACGGAAAAATACCTTCACTTTTTCAATCTGTTCAAGCCCGGTTTTTACAGGATCTGCGGGAGCTTGTTGCCCGCCAAAACCGCCGCCTCTGCCGCCACGCCTGTTTAATAAAGACGGCATACGAAAATGAATGGCCACATCTGTTCTGTATGCTGCATCTTCCCAGTTCCAGGCGTCTAATTGCATAACAGAAGATGAACCTGAAATAACCCCGCCATCCGGAATTACATTGGCCAGTAAAATGCCATTGGTGCGTAAAGTATTAATCACTTTTGAATCGGTATTGTATGCAACCAGTGAACGGATGCTGGAATTTATTTCACCGATCTCTGCCGCATCAACGGTTGCACGGTTGCTGTTAACTTCTATCAAACCCAGTTGCGATGCAGATAAGATTAAGCCAGGGTAAATATGTTTACCCTTACAATCGATAACTCTTGCCCCGGCTGCAGAGGCATTGGCACCTACTTCTGTTATTTTTCCATTTTTAAAAATAACTGTGCCATTATTAATTACCTGGCCGTTGCCCACATGAATGGTTGCATTGGTTAATGCAATGGTTTCTTTTTGTGCCGGTGCCGGCGACATGGTCTCCTGTGCTGCAACATTGGTTATTGCAAACAGGCAGCTTATATAAAAAATTATTTTTTTCATCTTTATTATTTTTTCAGATTAATTATTGTTTTCTACATCATCAGCATCAATGCCTAACAAACCATGACTGTGATAATGATCGCTACAGGTATTAATGATCTCAAACCTGGGCCTGGCACCACGGCCACCTGCGCCGCCGGCTGCACCGGGTGTAGCGGTTCGTTTTGCAATGGTTAATTTTTGTATCAGCCTGGCTTTTTCATTTTTATTTTGAATACGCATGGCTGCATCTTTCTCCCTGTCGAAATAAATGATACCATCCACCATTGTTTTTTCTGCCTTGGCATAAATAGACAAAGGGTTATCGCTCCAAACAACCAGGTCGGCATCTTTACCAACTTTTATGCTGCCCACTTTACCATCAACATGCATCATTTTTGCAGGATTGATGGTTACCATATTCAACGCATCAGTTTCACTCATACCACCATACTTCACGCTCTTGGCAGCTTCCTGGTTCAGGCGGCGGGCCATTTCTGCATCATCCGAATTAATGGCAACATTTAATCCCACTTTGTGCATGATATAAGCATTGTAAGGAATGGCATCCACCACTTCCATCTTATAATTCCACCAATCGCTGAAGGTTGATACGTTTGCACCGTGCGCTTTCATTTTATCAGCAACTTTATAGCCTTCTAAAATATGAGTGAACGTGTTGAAGGTAAATCCAAATTTATCGCCCACTTTCATGGCAGCATTAATTTCACTTTGTACATAGGAGTGACAGGTAATGAACCTTTTTTTATTCATGATCTCAACCAATGCATCCAGTTCCAAATCTCTGCGAACTGTCATTGGTATTGCACCTTTCTTCTTATTATTTTCATCGGCAGCTTTCCATGCGTTCTGGTAGTCAGAAGCTCTTTGAAATGCATCCATGAAAACCTGGTCAACACCCATCCTGGTATCAGGGAAACGGGTATTGCCCTGTGTGGCCGAACTTCTTTTTACGTTTTCGCCCAAAGCAAATTTTATAAATCCATCAGCACCGGCAAATTTCAGATCCTGGTCATTGGCACCCCAACGCAGTTTTATTAATTGTGTTTGTCCGCCAATAGTATTGGCCGATCCATGCAGGATATGAGAGCTGGTAACGCCACCACTCAGCTGGCGGTAAATATTCTTATCATCAGGATTGAGGTTATCGCCAATCCTTACTTCGGAGGTAACACTTTGTCCGCCTTCATTAATAGATGCTGCAGCTATGTGTGAGTGTTCATCAATAATACCGGCAGTAACATGTTTGCCGGTTCCATCAATAATTCTTGCGGCAGCATCGGTAAGATTTTTTCCTACTGCTGCAATCTTTCCGTCTTTCACCAATACATCCGTGTTTTCCAGTTTGCCATCTTTTTCGCTGGTCCAAACAGTTGCATTTTTAATCAAGAAGCTTTCAGCTTTCGGCATTTCTTCCCAACCATTACTTAAAAACGGATAGGTTACTTTTCCTAAAACCAAAGGTTGTTTTGGCCTTACACTGTCGGCTTTCACTTCCTGTTTTTTATCAAAAGTGGCAGTCCAGGTAAATAAATTTCCCTGTGCATCGCTGCCACGGCCATTCCATACATTGCCTGCTGCAGCGCCACTTAAAATGGTTTCTTTGGCATTGGGGCCACGTCCTTCGGTATAACTCAGTTTTACCAGTTTACCATCAAAACTGTATTTACCGGTAAGGGTATCTTTACTTATGAAACTGGCCACACCGGCATCTTTCAGCTCAAGCGAAAAAGCCCTTGGCCCGGCAATGGTGTTGGTCATTAAATTATAGATGCCTTTAACATCGTACCAGTTTTCATCTTTTACTGCATTTTTTATTCCCTGTGTCCAGTTTTGGAGCAACACTGTTTTTTCAGCAAATACAGGCCCTGTTGTGATGATAAAATTTGCGATCTTACCTGCATCCAGGCTGCCAATTTTATCATACATGCCCAGCATTACTGCAGGGGCTTTGGTAAGTGCATCTAAAGCCTTTTGTTCGGTTAAACCGTATTCAATGGCTTTGCGCAGGTTAGCCATAAACTCGGTTGGGTTGGTAAGATCGGCAGCCGTTAAACAAAAATTAATTCCTGCTTTTTCAAAAGCAGCAGGATTGGATGGAGCCAGTTCCCAATGCTTCAAATCATCCAGCCCAACAAAGCGCAGATCATTGGGATCATCAACATCCATTGCAGCAGGATAATTCAATGATAAAATAAAAGAAGCTTTTGAATCGGCCATTTCTTTTATGCGTTGGTATTCGTTGCCGCCGCCTTTAATAATGTATTGAACACCAAATTCATCGCCGATTTTATCAGCACGTAAATCATTCCATTTATCGTTGGCTTCAAAAATCTGGGGTAGTGATTGGTTATCGTTCCAGCTTTTTAAAGATAGATTCGTGCCTTCAGAAGCAGGGCTGTTTTTGTACCATTGTGCATCTAAATATGTCTGGCGCAATAAAGCGATCATACCCATCATAGAGCCAGGATAGCTTTGGCTGGAAGTACCTTTGCTAAAGGAATAATGTGCAGATGCTTTGTCTTTTATCAACACAAAATTATCGGCCTGGCCGGCCAGTGTTACAAATGCACCGCTGCCACGTGCAATACCATCTTTTTGATGGGTAAGTACCGAGCCAAAACCAATATCACGTAATGCTTTTGCTTTAGCTTCATCGGCACTAAAAATTTTATAGGCTTCTGTTTCGGGTTTTATAGCCTGGTTCCAGCCGTAAGCGCCCTTGGTGTTTGATGTGAGTTGCTGTGTGCGGAAAAACGCACCCGGGCCACCTGCCGTTTGTTGAACGGGAGCGGCGGGCATTCCATAGTCGCTGTAAATATCTATAAAAGCCGGGTAAATAAATTTGCCGCTGCAGTCAATAACCACCGCATCTTTTGGGATGGCAATATTGTTTCCCACTGCCACAATTTTACCCTGGCGAACAACCAGCGTGGCATTTTGTAAAGTGATTTGGGCATCTTTCACAATGCTCGCATTGGTAAATACATAATGCCCGTCTTTGGGATTAGCTACGTCGTTTGCCGGAAAAGTTGCCTGTGCTTTTATTAATTGACCAGTGGCACTTAGCATTAACAGCCCTATCAGCAAGATTTTAATTTTTTGCATGCAATTTTATTTTGGGTTTTAATTGGCGTTAAATATAACAAATGATTACATCTAATTAATAAAGGTTAACGAATTAAGTTATGGATATTCGGTAATTTTACGGCATTTAAAGGGCGGGTTGATTTTTTTACGATAATATAGCACAGTTTATCTATAAAATTGATGGAATGGTTTTTGTAAATTTGCATGTATGAAAAAAATACTTTGTTTAATAATGATACTTGCAGCAGGTAAAATGCCAGTTGCTCAAACTGTACCGGCAGATACAACTGTACCTGGAAAAGTTACCATTAATAAAGACCCCCGTCTTGATCTGCTCGCAAAGGCGCAGATTGATATTGCCAATACCAATACTAAAATGGCCGCACGCTTTACCAAAGGTTACCGGTTATTTGTTTTAAAAACCGATAACAGGGATTATGCCATGAAAGTGAGGGCTTATCTTTTGCAGAACTTCCCCGAGGAAAAAGTGATTATGAGTTACCAGGCACCATTTATTAAAATGAAGTTTGGCGATTTTGTTGATAAGGAAGATGCTGAAAAAGTTAAAAAACAAATCACAAGAGATGGAGTGGTTAAAGGTGGTATTTATGTTGTACCTGATACCATTGAAGTTAAGCCTGATAAAGACGCAAAAGAAGAAACCAAATAAATTACTTTTCTGCATAAAGAGTTTCCTTCACAGAAACTCTTTTTTATTTTGACACATTAGGGTTATTTTTAAGCATGATAAAAGATCAAATACAGCTGCTGGCAAAAAAATATGCCCCTGGGTTTATAGAGATACGACACCAGATACATGCCAACCCGGAACTCAGTTACCAGGAATTTGAAACCTCTGCATTTGTTCAAAAAAAGTTAACCGAATTTGGAATTCCTTTTGAAGTGAAAGCCACAACCGGTGTAGTTGGTTTGATAAAGGGTAAAAACCCCGATACGAAAATTACTGCCCTGCGTGCCGATATGGATGCCTTGCCCATATTGGAAGAAAATGATGTGCCATACAGATCAAAAAACCCGGGCGTAATGCACGCTTGCGGACATGATGTACATACAACCTGCCTGCTGGGTGCTGCAAAAATTTTAAATGAATTGAAA
This sequence comes from Ferruginibacter sp., assembly GCA_030157685.1. Taxonomy (GTDB): domain Bacteria; phylum Bacteroidota; class Bacteroidia; order Chitinophagales; family Chitinophagaceae; genus Ferruginibacter. The sequence continues at coordinate 27,310 of JAOAUI010000312.1, forward strand.
GACGAGTGGGAGGGAACTGTGAAGCTGATCTTTCAACCCGGTGAAGAAAAGAACCCCGGTGGTGCCAGCATTTTAATTAAAGAAGGTGTGCTGGAAAATCCAAAACCCTCATCCATTTTTGCATTGCATGTGCATCCGGGTGTGGAGGTTGGCCGGCTGAGTTTCCGTGGTGGTATGATCATGGCGAGTGCCGATGAAATTTATATTACTATTAAAGGAAAAGGCGGCCACGCAGCTGCACCGCAGTTTACGGCTGATACTATTTTAATTGCATCGCATTTAATTATTAGCCTGCAGCAAATAGTAAGCAGGAATAACAGTCCATTCAATCCTTCGGTTTTGTCCATCACTTCTTTCCAGGGCGGCAATACAACCAATGTAATACCCAGCGAAGTAAAACTGATGGGCACATTCAGGGCAATGAATGAAGAGTGGCGTTTTAAAGCACACGAACTGATAAAAAAACAAACGATTGAACTGGTGGCCGCCATGGGTGCAGAAGCAGAGATCACCATTGATGTGGGTTATCCTTTTGTGCTGAATGATGAAGCTCTGAATGCCTTTGCCAGGGAAAAAGGCGAAGACTATATAGGAGCCGAAAATGTGGAAACAACCGAACTGCGGATGGGAGCCGAAGATTTTGCGTATTACAGTCACCAGATACCAGGCTGTTTTTTCAGGATAGGTGCCGGCAATAAGGCGAAAGGAATTACAAGTGGCGTGCATACGCCAACTTTTAATATTGATGAAAGTATGATAGAGATGGGAATAGGTTTTATGGCGTTTTTGGGAGCAACCTCACCCCAACCCCTCTCCTAATGGAGAGGGAACCGGAAGATCGAAAAGAAGATTATGTTATTGATGAAAGATAATTGGTGATGATGTGGAAGGGTAAATGTTTGGAGATGATTAATGTACCGCTCCTTCTCCTTTAGGAGAAGGAGTTGGAGGATGAGGTCAAAAAGGATGAATAGAGTTTTACTGTACAAGAGTGCGACGCCAATGAAGTTGAATCTTGCACAACTGCCGGGCTCATAAAAATAAAAACAAAATTATGAAAATAGCATTCCACGGAGCGGCACGAACCGTTACAGGATCTAAACACCTGATAAGTTTAAAAAACGGCAAAAAATATTTATTAGACTGCGGCATGTTTCAGGGCCTTGGCAAAGAAACCGATGCCATGAACCGCAGCTTTGGTTTTGACCCGGTAGAAGTAACGCACCTTATTTTATCTCATGCACATATTGATCATTGTGGTTTAATACCAAAATTGGTTAGTGATGGTTTTAATGGTAAAATATTTTGTACACCGGCAACAAAAGAACTGGCATCGGTAATGCTGGAAGACTCGGCCGGCATACAGGAAAACGAAGTTAAATACGAAAACAAAAGAAGGGCACAACAGGGATTGCCTTATCTGAAACCGCTCTACACAACAGCCGAAGCCCTGGAAGCAGCTGATCATTTTGTGGCTGTGCCTTACAATGATTGGTTTACCATTGACGAAAATATTGAAGTGCAATACACCGATGCAGGCCATATCATTGGCAGTGCTGCCGTGCATTTAAAAATAAAGGAAGACGGAAAAATTACACGGCTAACTTTTAGCGGAGATGTAGGCCGGTACAGGGATGTGATTCTTAAATCTCCTGCAACATTTTCGCAGGCTGATTATATTTTAATTGAATCAACCTATGGCAACAGCCTGCATGATAATGCTACCACCACACCCGACCAGATTTTACATTGGATAGAAAAAGCCTGTCTGCAGAAAAAAGGCAAACTGATCATTCCTGCATTCAGCGTGGGCCGCACACAGGAAATTTTATTTGCATTGAATCAACTGGAACTGGAGAGAAGATTACCTGATCTGGATTATTTTGTTGACAGTCCGCTGAGTGTAAAAGCAACCGAAATTGTAAAACATTATCCGCAGTATTTTAATAAGAGCATTCAAAAAATCCTGGAATCGGATAATGATCCCTTTGGTTTTAAGGGATTGAAATTTATCAAGTCGGTTGATGAATCGAAGTTGCTCAATTTCCGCAATGGGCCATTTGTAGTAATTTCTGCCAGCGGCATGGCCGATGCAGGAAGAGTAAAACATCATATCAGCAATAATATAGAGAACAGCCGCAACACTATTTTATTAACCGGTTATTGTGAACCACGTTCACTTGGCGGTAAATTAATGGCCGGCGCAAAAGAAGTAAATATTTATGGGGTGCAGCATGAGGTAAATGCCGAGATCGGTTCTATCCGCAGCATGAGTGCCCATGGCGATTATGATGATCTGTGCCAGTTTTTGGCTTGCCAGAACCCGGCATTGGTAAAACGAATGTTTGTGGTGCATGGTGAGTATCCGGTGCAACATGAGTTTCAGCAACGCCTGATGCGTAAAGGCTTTGGTGATGTGGAAGTGCCGGAAATGCATTACGAAACAACTTTGGAATAACAGGAGACAGGATTTGCCCCGGCAGCGTGTCAGCCTGAGCCTGTCGAAGGCGGAATCTATAAATGAGTAACCCGCCTTCGACAAGTTCAGGCTGGCATTTTTTATTGCAGGCAGATGTTGGAATAGTTTTTGGTTAATAGAAATAGCCAAAGCCTGGTTATTTGATTTAAATAGAGATTTTATGAAGAAGCTGAAAAAGTTTTTTAAAATATTTTTTATCACACTCCTTATACTGATTGGGTTGCTGTTTGCAACGCCCTATATTTTTAAGGGAAAGATTATTTCGCTTGTAAAAAAGGAGATCAACAAAAACCTGAACGCCAAAGTTGATTTTAAGGATGTGGATATTTCTTTCTTCAGGCGTTTTCCTAAAGTGAGTATTGGCCTTGATGACTTGCAGGTAATTGGTACTGATTATTTTTCAGCAGATACTTTATTGTATGCCAAAAGACTGGATGCCACTGTAAACTTTATGAGCTTTATCAGAGGCAGCAATATGAGCATCAACAATATTTTTTTGGTATCGCCACGCATTCATGCTATTGTAAATAAAGATGGCTTGGCCAACTGGGATATTGTAAAATCTGAAGCAGAAAAAACAGATACTGATACTGCCAGCAAACCTTTTAACCTGGCGCTGGATTACTATTCGATTGAGAACGGGTATATCAATTACATGGATGTACAAAGCAACATGAGTGTTGTACTGGAAAATCTGAATCACTCCGGATCCGGCGATTTTACTGCTGAACTGTTTACGCTCAGAACAAGAAGTACGGCCGATGCCATTTCATTTAATTATGGAGCCATACCATATTTGTCGAAGGTAAAATCAACCGTAAATACAGATATAAAGATTGATAATAAAAAAGGCATGTATAGTTTTGATGGTACCGATATTTTATTGAACCAGCTTAAAATAGATGGTAAAGGTGTTATCAATAAATTGGCAAACGGCTACGGAATGGATATCAGTTTTAAATCACCTTCCACCGATTTTAAAAATATTCTGTCTTTAATAACGCCTATCTACGAAAAAGAATTTAGCAAGATTACTGCAACCGGCTCTGCGATATTTGAGGGCTATGTAAAAGGTTTGTATGCCGATTCAACTATGCCAGGCTATCATCTTACTGCAGAAGTAAAAGACGGGTCGTTTAAATACATCGACTTACCAAAAGGCGTTCAACAGATAAATTTTAAAGTGCTGGTTGATAATCCCGATGGAAAAACAGATAACGCTGTTGTAGATATTACAAATGGCCACCTGGCAATAGATAACGAGCCGTTTGATTTCAGGCTGCTGGTTAAAAACCCGGTAAGCAATATGTTTGTAGATGCTGCAGCAAAAGGTAAACTGGACCTGAGCCAGGTTGCCAATTATGTAAAGCTTGAAAAAGGTACCAGCCTTGCCGGCCTGATGAATGCCGATGTAAGCATAAAAGGAAATGTAAAAGAAATAGAACAGCAGCAGTTTAATAAATTTTATGCTGCCGGTATTGTTGATGTAAATAATTTTAAATACACATCGGCCGATTATCCAACCGGTGTAAAAATAAATACGGTACATGCCGATTTTACACCAACAAAAATTAATGTATCCAACCTGAGCGGACAATATCAAAATTCAAACTTTAATGGTGGCGGGCAAATAAACAACCTGCTGAGTTACCTGCTGAGCGGAAAAGCATTGAGTGCCAATCTTACTGTAAATGCCGATAAAATTAACCTGAACGACTGGCTGGGCGTTTCGGCAGATACTGGTGCAAAAGGTAGTGGCAGTTCTGCACCCTTTGTTGTGCCAAATAATCTTGATATTGTTTTAAACACAAGAATTGACAGGCTCCTGTATGATAAAGTTGATATACAGAATTTATCGGGGGCTGTGCAGGTAAAGGATGAAGCGGTTGTGCTGAACAATGTGAGCGGCAATGCCATGGATGGTAAAATAAAAATAAACGGATCATACAGTACAAAAGAAAGTAAAACAAAACCTGCCATTGCCATGAGTTATGATGTGGCCGGTGTTGACATCCAAAAGACATTCTACGCTTTTAATACGGCTCAAAAGCTGATGCCCATTGGTAAATACCTGGCAGGCAAACTAACTTCTGTTTTATCTGCCAACGGCAAACTGGGGGATAATATGAATATTGATATGAACACCATTTCAGGTAATGGTAATTTGTTTTTGATCGAAGGCTTCCTCAGCAAATTTGCACCGCTTGATAAAATTGCTTCGATACTGAATGTAAAAGAACTGCAGTCAATCTCCATGAAAGATGTAAAAACATTTTTCGAGTTTTCAAACGGGAAATTATTGGTAAAACCTTTTACGGTAAAACTTAAAAATATTGAAATGGAGATTGGCGGCCTGCAGGGTTTTGATCAATCTCTGAATTATGCCATCAACCTTAAACTGCCCCGTGCACTGATGGGTACACAGGGAAACCAACTGGTGAACAACCTGGCTACAGCCATCAATGCAAAAGGTGTTCCGCTAAAAATAAGCGATGTGGTAAACCTTAAACTGGCTATGGGCGGCACTTTGCTAAACCCGTCTTTAAAAGTAGACCTGAAACAGAGTGGCGAAAAACTGGCAGACCAGATGCAGCAGCAGGTAAAGGATTTTGCACAGGCAAAAATTGACAGTGCAAAAAAAGCTGCACAAGACACCCTCACTTCAATTAAGAAGCAATTGGGAAATGCAGCCCTGGAAGAGTTGAGAAAAAAAATGCAGAATAAAAAAGATACAGTGGCAGTAAAAGATTCTAACGCGGTAAAAAGCAGCGGCGATAAAACCAAAGAATCTGTAAAAGGGTTGTTTGATAATTTACTGAAGAAAAAACCGAAGGACACGGCGAATAAGCAATAAGCAATAAGCAGTTTGCAGTTTGCAGTTTGCAGTTTGCAGTTTGCAGTTTGCAGTTTGCAGTTTGCCAAAAAACAACCGGAAAGATAAACTTTAAAATCTTTGCGGATTAAATGCGCTGATCTCTATTGATGTTTTTTCTTGCTGAATCATTTCACTTACTAATTTCCCTGTTCCTGTGCCTTCAGAAATGCCCAGCATAGCATGGCCCCCGGCAATAATAACATTTTTATAGGCAGAAGTATTTCCAATGTAGGGTAATCCATCGGGCGTTACCGGCCTTAACCCATTCCATATTTTATCTGCAGGAGGGGAATCAATTTTTAAACCCGGATAAAAATCTGTGGCAGAATCATAAATTCCCTGCATACGGTTTATTAAAACATTATTGTTGATGCCGCTTAATTCCATAGTGCCGCCAATGCGGAGCTGATGCCCCCAGGGTGTTATGGCGCATCTGCCATCAACCAAAATGGCGGGGTATTTAATGTTTTTTTCAACATGCTGATAAGTATGGCTGTATCCTTTGCCGGGCTGTAATAATAATTTGATGCCCATCATCTTTGCCACAACAGGCAACCAGCTTCCGGTTGCCAAAACAAGCTGCTCACAATCAAATTTTCCTTTGTCGGTAATCACTGCAGAAATATTATCGTTTGCTTTTTCAAAGCCGGTTACAGTTGTGTTAAGTTGAAACTGCACACCTTTCTTTTCTAAATTATTTTTCAGCGCAACCATCATCTTCCCGGGATTGAAATGACAATCATCTTTAAACAACACTGCACCGGCAACATTCAGCTCAATATCCGGTTCTAATTTTTGTACGTCATCTTTTTTCAACCGCTCTACTTTCAATCCAAATTTTTCTGCATCATCTGCCAGGTGAAACTCATGGTCCAATGTTTTTTGCTGTTTGCACATCATCAGGCAGCCTTTTTCTTCCATGTTGAAAGTGTCACCAATTTCATTACGCATGTCATTTATCAATGCACGGCTTAATTGCAAAAGATCATTCAGATGCGGCGCATTTTTTTTAACCGTTGCTGCATTACTGCTTTTCCAGAAATGCCAACCCCATTGCATGAGATCCCAGTTGAGCCTGGGTTTTATATAAAACGGACTGCTGCTGCTGAGCATGTGCTTAAAACCCTCGGCAATAATACCCGGGCTTGCCAGCGGTACAAAATGGCTCGGCGACATATAACCCATGTTGCCAAAAGAACAGCCGTCAGTTATATCGCCACGTTCGATAACAGTTACTTCGTAACCTTCTTTTTTTAAATAGTAGGCACTACACAATCCGATTACACCGCCTCCAATAATTGTTACTTTCATTTTTGTTTTTTTTAAATTACCTGGAATCCAAAAGCATACGGATCATCTTCATCATCAATGGTAATTATATTCTGTCCATAAATTCTTGCCCAGCCTTCTATGCTTGGTCTGATAGCAGGTTTGCCGGCAACTGTTAATTCTTCTTCAATACGGCCAATGAATTTACTGCCAATAATACTTTCATGAATAAATTCATCGCCGGGCTTCAGCAATCCTTTTGCGTACCACTGCGCCATACGGGCCGAAGTACCCGTGCCACAGGGGCTACGGTCAATGGCTTTATCACCATAAAAAACTGCATTTCGGGCTGTGGATGTTTTATCTAAAACGGCACCGGTCCATAAAATATGACTGCATCCTTTTATCGTTTCATTTTCCGGATGAACAAAAACATATTTATCGTTGATGTTTTTTCTCAATTCTCTTGCCCAGCTGATCAATTTATCTGCGGTATAATTTTCCAGCCCTTTAAAATTTTTCTGCAAATCCACAATGGCATAAAAATTTCCGCCATAAGAAACATCAATAACCAGTTCTCCTAAATCCGGGCAATCAACAGTTAATTCTGTTGCAGCTAAAAAGGAAGCAACATTTGTAAGCTTTACACTTTTGACTTTATCGCCCTCTTGTTTGTAAGAAATCATCACCAATCCTGCAGGTGCTTCCATTCTTACAACACCTGGCTTTTTAGGTTTTATTAATCCTTCCTCAATAGCAATAGTTATAGTGCCAATAGTACCATGGCCGCACATCGGCAAACAGCCGCTGGTTTCAATAAATAAAACTGCTACATCGTTTTGAGGGTCGTGTGGCGGATATAAAATACTACCGCTCATCATGTCGTGGCCACGGGGTTCAAACATTAGTCCTTTGCGTATCCAGTCGTATTCCTGCAGGAAATGCTGGCGCTTTTCACTCATGTTGCTGCCAACCAATTCGGGGCCGCCTTCTTTTACCAGCCGAACAGGATTACCGCAGGTATGAGCATCAATACAAATAAATGTTTTCTTCAAGACAGTCTATTAAGTTCGATATGCAACTTAATTAAAACTTCGCTTGTTTTATGGAAGTGCAGGAAAAGATTTTGCTTTCCCTTTACGTTCCGTATGCTCATTAAAAAAAGGCCACCATCAAATACATGACAGCGGCCTGCTTCCCGTTTGCCCGGATTATTTTTTCTTAATTTTAGTAGATTGTTTTAAAACCCTGCTTTCTGATGCTTTGCCATAGATGGGGCAGTAGTAATCAAGCACATCCAAAGCTTCGTTGTAGCTTAGCCAATATTCAATTGCAGTACCTGTAAACACAAATTTTCCCTGAAAATTATACATATCCCTTGTTCCGCGGCTACTGAAATTTCCATAAATGAGGTCGCCTTCATAAGGCTTGTTGAAGGAGCTGGTTTGGATAACAGTGTATCCATTATAGGTTTCAACAACCCAATAGCTACAGGAAGGGTCGCTGTAAACTACTTCTCCTTCTTCCTGGTTCAGCCAATAACTTTCATTGTTTGTAACAATTACATCAGTTTTTCGGCAACTGTTTAATAAAATAACTGCAAGCAAAAAAGTAGCTGAAAATGTAAATAATTTTTTCATGATGATCCGATTTAAAAGTTTGAAAAATGTTTTGTTATATAAATAACAAAACTGTGCCAGAACAGCAGTAAGTTGATTTTGGTTTTGTTAAAATGAATAAGTTGCCAAAATGCAATTCCGAAAGGTTTAATGCGAAGTATATTCTTCTGTTTTTTTTAACATTGACCGGCTGCTGTAAGAAGCCAGATGTAACCTGGGGATGGAAACATGCAACTCTCCTGATAGACAGGACAAACTTTGGCAAAGTTGTACAGCATTTGTACATTTATAGCATGGAACAGTACGGTAAAATCTTGCTAATAGCCATGCCGGCATTTTTGCTGCTCGTATTATTTGAAAAATGGTATGGCTGGCGCAAAGGAAAAGATACGGTGCGTAATATGGATATGATCAGCAGCCTGAGCAGCGGCGTAACCAATGTTACCAAAGATGTGATAGGCCTGTACCTTGTAATTCTCTCTTATCCATTCATGCTTAAGTGGCTTGCACTCACAAGCATCAGCAACACCATTGTTGTTTATATCATCGCTTTTTTTGCGTTGGATTTTGCCGGTTACTGGGTGCATCGCCTGCAGCATGTAACTAACTTTTTCTGGAACGGCCATATTGTTCATCATAGCAGCGAGGAATTTAATTTGGCCTGCGCATTGAGGCAAAGTATCTCTGCAATAGCAAAAATTTATGCCATTTTCCTGTTACCAGCCGCATTGCTGGGTGTACCTGCACAGGTTATCGCGGTAGTTGCACCGCTTCATTTATTTGCCCAGTTCTGGTATCACACACAGCATATTGGCAAGATGGGTTTTTTGGAGAAGATCATTGTTACTCCTTCACATCACCGGGTACATCATGCTTTCAACAAAGAATATATAGATAAGAACTACGGACAGATATTTATTTTCTGGGATAGATGGTTTGGCACTTTCCAGGAAGAACTGCCGGATGTGCCGCCTGTATATGGCATTACCAGGCCAGTGCAAACCTGGAACCCGATCCGGATAAATTTTCAACACGTATGGTTATTGATTAAAGATGCCTGGAGGACGAATAACTGGAAAGATAAATTCACACTGTGGTTTAAGCCAACCGGCTATCGCCCTGCTGATGTGGTAGAAAAATACCCGGTTTACAAAATTGATGATGTGTATCATTTTGAAAAATATGATACGCAAACTTCAACTGCACTAAATGTGTGGAGCTGGATACAACTGCTGCTGATCTTGTTTTTTGTAAGTTATATGTTTGGGAATATTGCATTGCTCAATAGCCTTGATGCAAATTATATCTTCTGGTATGGTGGCTTTCTTTTTTTAAGTGTGTATGCATTGACAGATCTGATGGACAGGAACACTTCTGCCATTGTGTGGGAATTGATCAGGGGAAGCATTGGCATCACTATTCTTTTTAACCAAAACGATTGGTTTGGTGCTGGTACGTATTTGCCAGCTGCAAAATATATCCTTGGGGCTTATTTTATTATCTCCATTTTAATAACCGGCTGGTTTGTAGCCAAACATGCCAGGGAAGATGTGAAGATGGCGGCTGTTGTATAAATATTGTAAAAGTTCAGTTACTCAGCCAGTAATTTTTCAATCGTTTCTTTTTCCAGCATCCAGCTGTATCCTTCCAGTTTTGATTGGATTACTTCTCCTTTTTTATTGAGTAAATAAGTGGTTGGGTAAACATGGATGCCCAGGCTGGAAAGGCTTTTTGGAGAATATGCAAACATGATTTTATCCGGAGTGAATCGGCTTTGAAGCATGTTGATGCGATTTGTATCCTCATCAGATATGCATAAAATTTTAAAATCTGATGACTTGACTGATGCCAGTAATTCATCAAAGACATACATTTCCTGTATACAGGGCCCACACCAGGTTTGAAAAAATGAAACGATAACAACACTGCCTTTTAAATCGTTAATGGTGGTTTTTGTATTGCTGCCGGTTAACAATACTTCGCTGGTTTGAAATTCCATTTTTGGCGCAATGGTTTTACGCATATACCACCTGATACCCCAGCCAATTGCAAGTATGATGATGACATAAAAAATTATTGAGCTTAATTTACTTTTCATTTCAGAGGTGATCTTTCTAATTGTTTTTGATTTTCTGACAGGTTAAACCGCTTTAAAAAATAACGTAAGGCAATTTTGGCAAATGTATTTTTTACTTTCACGTAGTTGAATATCTGTTTTGGAAATGCTCCCAGGTTTGCTTTGGCTTCTTTTGCAGTTCTGCCGAGCTCCAGTTTTTCATATTCCCGTTCAATCATTTTTTGTACACTCAGGAATAAAATGTTGAAATAGGTTTTGTGCGTATCATTATACCTATAGTCCAGTCCTATATAGTGCGTTTCCATTTCATTGGTATAAAAAATGTAGGTGTAAAAACCGATCATTACATTGTTTAAATAAAGTGCATGCAGCTCAAAGCGATTTTCAAGATCCAGTTTTAATTCGTACAGATAGGCCGCATTAACAGTGCCAAGCCTTACCTGTTGCTTGTTTACAACATGCCAGTAGAGTTTGTCTATTGTGGATGCATTTTCTGAAATTTCTGCAGCACTCAATTCTTTTGTTACTACGCCTTCAAAAGCCTGTATAATTTTTTTAGCCCGCTTTACATATTTTTTTGTGAGGTCGTTTAAGTAATCTTCAAATGTATTCCAATGCTGTCTCCTGGTAATTTCCATGGTAACATCGCCATTAAAAAAATGGTATTTTGAAGCAGCATATTTTTCTTCAACAAAAACCTCTTTGCAATCTTTAATAATAATTCCACGGGGTTTTAATTTCCTGTTCTGTTGCAAAAAAAGTTCAATGGCATCAAATATAAATGCATTGTGTTGCTCATTTTTAAAATAAAACCCCTGGAAATTTATTCTGAATAGATTGCCACAAATAAGCAGGTGTAATTGTTTGGGTAAAATAAATTTTATAGCTCTGCATTGAAAGCCCGCCGGATTGTCGAAATTTAAATTGGTATGTGTAAACTTAAATAGCTGCAGGTATGCTACTCCTATCAATTTGTCTTTAAGAAATATTAGAACATAATTACTTTCAATATCAGGCAGCTTTGCATTTTCAAGCGGGAGTAGATGCCTTATTTTTAAGTGATGGCCTTCGGGTAAAAAGTCATCCCATAAATTTGTATGCTCAGCAATGGGTGTTACAAGATTAATTGAAATAGTCAAACTTGAAATTATTTTTACAGTACAGCAGCCTTCGTTAATTCATTATTCACAGTTCTCCATATCCCCAACGGATTTTCATCTTTTAATTCATCGGGCAATAAATTATTGCTCCAGTTTTGAAAAGCAATAGGCCTTGCAAAACGCTTAATACTATCGGCGCCAACAGAACCAAACCTAGCATCGGTACTGGCCGGAAAAGGGCCGCCATGCTGCATACTCAGGCAAACTTCAACACCGGTTGGCACGCTGTTTAAAATAAAACGGCCGCAGATATTTTTTACTGCTTCAACCAGTTCATCATTGTCTTTAATATCATTTTCGGTAGCCATTAAAGTTGATGTTAACTGCCCCTCCAGGTTTTTTGCCACTTCAATCATTTCTTGCATATCCTTACAACGAATGATGATAGAGTAGGGGCCAAATACTTCCTGGTGTAAAACCGGGTTATTTAAAAAAGCCTGTCCGGTTGCTGTGGCAATGGTTGGCAGTCCTGACAAACCGCCATCGGGGTTTTCAACCGCCGACGGGGTTTCAGATTCAGCAACCAAATGCACATCATCCTGCAACAATGCACTGTCTTTATTTTTTTTATAGGCAGTTGCAATTCCATTATGCAGCATAGCAGCCGGAGCTGTTTTTTGAATGGCTTTGCCAAGATCATGAACAAATGTTTGCAGGGCTTTGCTTTCAACACCAATAATAATTCCGGGGTTGGTACAAAACTGGCCAACACCCAATGTAATGGAGCCTGCATACATGGTTGCAATTTCTGTTGCAGCTGCATCTAATTTTTCGGGCATTAAAAAAACAGGATTAACACTTCCCATTTCTGCAAAAACCGGGATGGGGTCTTTGCGTTGATTTCCCCAATCGAACAATTGTTTACCACCGGTATATGAGCCGGTAAATCCAACTGCTTTTGTATGCGGATGCATCACCAATGCTTTGCCCACTTCAAAACCTGCACCATACACGTGTGCAAAAATCCCTTTGGGCATATTGCATGTTGAGGCGGCTGATAAAATTGCATTGGCAACTATTTCAGATGTTTGGGCATGTGCCGGATGTGCTTTTACAATTATCGGGCAACCGGCAGCAAAGGCACTGGCTGTATCGCCACCGGCAGTGGAATAAGCCAATGGAAAATTACTTGCACCAAAAACCACTACAGGTCCAAGTGGTACCAACATTTTTCTTATGTCTGGTTTTGGTGGCACTTTATCGGGTATCGCTGTATCAATACCTGCACCAAGCCAATCAGCTTTTTCGCAGGCTTCGGCATAACTGTTTAATTGAAAAATGGTTCTTGCTCTTTCGCCACGCAATCTTGCTTCGGGCAAATTGGTTTCACTCATAGCTGTATGTATCAATGCATCGCCGCAGTTTTCCAGTTCAACAGCAATGGCTTTCATAAATGCAGCCCGCTGCTTTAAAGAAAATTTCCTGTACACATGAAATGCATTCCATGCGTCCTGCATTACTGTATCAATTTCTTCAACACTAAAATCTGTATAAGCCATGGTAAACTGTTTGATTATAAAAAACTCAAAACCCAAAACACCTAACTTAAAACCGGTCTGCTTGCAATTCCATCATTAATTGTCTTCAATACTTCTTCTCTTTCTTTTCCTACCAGCGTCAATCTTGGTGCTCTCACATATTCAGATCCAATGCCTGCCTGCATTTCGGCCAGTTTTATATACTGGACCAGTTTAGGATGAATATCCAGTTCAAGCAAAGGCATAAACCAGCGGTATATTTTTGTTGCTTCTTCAATTTTACCGGCTTTAACCAAATTAAAAATGGCAACTGTTTCTTTTGGAAAAGCACAAACCAATCCTGCTACCCAACCATGAGCACCTAAAACAAGTTCTTCCATAGCCAATGGGTCTACGCCACAAAGAATTTTATAGCGGTCGCCAAAACGGTTTATTAAACGGGTAACGTTGGTAACATCCCTGGTACTCTCTTTTATTGCAGTAATATTTTTGCAGGCCTGTAGTTCATCAAACATATCCAACGTTACTTCAATTTTATAATCAACAGGATTGTTGTAGATCATTATTGGCAGATCTGTGGAATCGGCTACAGTTTTAAAATAAGTAACTGTTTCCCGGTGATCGCTTTTGTAACGCATGGGCGGCAATATCATGATTCCTTCTGCTCCCCAGGCTTTGGCGTAAACAGCCTGCTGCAAGGCTTCTTTGGTGCTTCCTTCTGCAATATTTAACACAACCGGAACTTTGCCTGCACATTTTTTAACGGCAAATTTTATCAGTTGTTCCTTTTCTGCTGTAGTTAAAACGCTTGCTTCACCAAGGGTGCCACCCAGCACAATGCCGTTAACACCGGCTTCCAGCTGGGCATCTAAATTTTTTTCAAATAGGGGAAGATCTAAAGTATCGTCCGCAGTAAATTTTGTAGTAAGGGCGGGAAAAACACCGGTCCAGTGAAAAGACATAAAAGTTAATTTTCTGCAAACTACAAAAGCTACGGCTACTCACCAAAGGATATATGTCTGTATAAATAAAAAGTCAATTGTAACAATGGGTTAATTAAATTTGAAAATCACTTAACTTTTACCAGGCTAAAATTTTACCAAATTAAAATGCGTTTTACTTCCCCATACCGGCTGGCAGATTGTAAAATAAAAACGCCTGTAAGCGTATTGCTTTTTGGCTTCATTATTTTATTTCAAACAAAGGTATTTGGCCAGGATCCTCCATTCATCAATTATAACGAACAGAACGGATTATCAACCAGTGTTATTTACGGACTCTTCCAGGATTCGGAAGACAATATCTGGTTTTGTACCAATTCAGGTGCTGTAAAATTTAATGGAAATAAACTGATCGCTTACAAAAAAAAAGACGGATTAACCGGTAATGAAGTGTTTAAAATATTTGAAGACTCGCAGCACCGGCTTTGGTTTATGACTGCCAGTGGCCGAATTTCTTACTACAAAAGCAAAAAAATTTACAATGAAAAAGACCACCCGGTTTTTTCGCAATTAAAGATCAGTTATTTTATTTCAGACATACGGGAAGATAAGGACCATAATATCTGGATCATCCCCGAGCGGGGGAGTGTTTATGCCATTTCGGGAGATTTGAAATCCTTCAGGGAAGTGCAGCTGCAAACAACCAATGGTATATTTTTCAATTTTAAGCAAGGGGATTATCTTTCGGCAACACAGGGTATTTATGCTGTTGGTAAAGAATTGGGTAAGGTAGATTTTTTAAATTTTTCTCCGGCATCTCAAAATGCCCGACATTGTTTTTCCGAAAACCTGGTTTACATCGGCCGCAACCAAAAAGTAGAGATGTATGATATGGAAAATAAGGTTGCCTCCTTTTTTGAAACACCTGATTTACCGCTAAACCTTAATTCGGTTTCTGTAATTGATTCATTCATTTATATCTGCTCCGGCAAAGGCCTAAGCCTGTACAATAAAAGGGATCATAAAAAAGCAGCGCAGTATTTCAGTTCGGTAAACGTATCTCATGTACTTAAAGATAAAGAAGGTTCTCTCTGGATATCAACATTGAACGATGGTGTAATGTACATACCCAATATGCATGTGAGTTTTTTAAAATCGTCCGGATATTTTAGCGGTAACAAAGTGCTTAAATTAAACGGACTGGGTAATCATGTAATCGTCGGGCAATCTAATTCCAAAGCAGATTATTATTACCGCGGAATTTTAAAACACATACTTACACCCGAACAAACAATAGGGGAAGGCCGTACTTATATCATAAAGGCAAACAAGACAGATTCGTCTTTTACTATATCCAACCAGTCGGGGGTAACACAATTTCCATTGAAAGGAAAAATAAATTACATGGAAAATATGGCCTTGCTGGCTTATACCGAATTTAATGTTGATTCGGTTTATGTAAGTACCCCCTCCGTAATTGGAAAGTTTCCAAAGAAATTGAAAAAAGCCTTTTTTTTTAAAGACGACTTTAACTCTTTTGTTTTTGATTCGATACGGGCCGATGTGCTTTATTTTGATAAAACAGATTCTGTTTTGTATGCAGGCACCAAAACCGGCCTTCATATTTATAAAGACAGAACAAAAATACCGCAACGGTACCCCATCTTTGATGGCTTAAGTTTTACTGATATTGATAAAGATGGACAGGGTATCTTTATTGCAACCACACTGGGCGATGGCGTGTTCTTTTTTAATAAGGATGCTGTTTTAAACCTGAATGAAAAATCGGGACTTACAGATAACCTGTGTTCATCGCTGTTTATACAAAACGATAGTACGGTTTGGGTAACCACACTCAACGGCTTAAACCGCATTGTGTATAATTATAAAGCAGGCGAGTTTAATATCAGAATCAAAAACCTGTACCGTAATGATGGCCTGCCATCCAACTATCTCAATGATATTTATGTTTACGGTGATAGTATATGGCTGGCTACCAACACAGGTATGGCAGTATTTAATGAAAAGGACCTGCCTAATTATTTCTACACACCCAAAATGGCCATTGAAGCATTTAAGGCAAACGATGTATACAAAGATGTTCTTCCATCAGCCGTTATTAACCTCGACCGAAAAAGCAACAATATTGTTATTGAGTTTAACTGCCGCACATTTAAAAATGCTGTTTCTGTTTTGTACAAATACAAACTGGTGGGGCTTAACAGCAACTGGATAGAAACAAGAAACAACCAGGTTGATTTTACCGGCCTGCCCCCGGGGAGTTATGAGTTTGCTGTTTATGCATACAGTTTAAATGAAAACTGGAAATCGAATATTGAACGCATCTTTTTTACAATAAAGCCGGCCTATTGGCAAACAACCTGGTTCAGGGTTTTACTGGCAGCGGTAGTTTTGGTCATTATCTTTTTGCTGATATTTTACCAGTTCCGCAAAGTAAAAAATAAATTCACGCTGCAACAGAAAGTTATTAACTACGAAAAAGAAATGCTGGAGCTGGAGCAACAGGCATTACGCCTGCAAATGAACCCGCATTTTATTTTCAACGCATTGAACTCAATACAGCATGCTATTTTATCGGGCAAACAAAATGATGCGTACAACAGTCTTGAATTGTTTTCTTCGCTGATAAGAGGGATACTGGAAAATTCGAAATACAAATTTATTTCGCTGGAAGATGAAATAGAGATACTTAAAATTTACATACAGATAGAAGCCAAACGTTTCAGCTCGGATTTTAATTATGAAGTGAAAATAGATCCGGAGATAGATGTGAGCAGTATAAAAATACCTCCAATGCTCATTCAGCCATTTGTTGAAAACAGCATCTGGCACGGGCTGATGCCTAAAACGGAAGGCGAAAAAAAATTGATATTATCTTTTACCGGTACCGATGATACAATCATCTGCAAAGTAGAAGACAATGGCATTGGACGTAATAAAGCGGCAGCCATGAAAAGTAAAAAACATGGAACTTCATTGGGCACTGCATTAACTTTTAACCGGGTCGCCAATATTAACATGCTCGAAAATAAAGCCCGGTATGCAATTGAAATTTACGACAAAGCGCATGATGGAGGAACGATTGTTACCATCACCATTCAGCGTTAAAAGAAAAATATTTTACCGGAATACGCTTTGTTTGGTTCAGAAAATTACCTTTGCCTCATCAACAGTAATTGTAAAAACATGAAAGCAATAATCATAGATGATGAACTGAGCGGCCGGGAAGTACTGAAAAAACTGGTGCAGTTAAATTGCCCTGATGTTACTGTTGTTAATACTTTGAACTCTATTGAAACCGGCCTGCATTCAATTAATGAAGATAAGCCCGACCTTGTTTTCCTGGATATTCAAATGCCCAATGCATCGGGCTTTGACCTGCTGAACCAGCTTGATAAAATAGACTTTGAAATTATTTTTGTTACTGCCCACGACAGCTTTGCCATACGTGCTTTTAAATATGCTGCGGTTGATTATTTATTAAAACCCATAAAAGTTACCGAGCTTATTGATGCGGTACAAAGAGCGGGCGAAAGAATAAAAAATAACCAAACCCAGGATAATATAAAATTTATGCTGGAGAAGGTGAGCCCTTCAAAAAAAGTATTTCTAAACAATAAAATACTGTTGCCTACACTGGGCGGGTACAACATTATTGAAGTATCGGAAATAACTTATTGCAAAAGTGAATCCAACTACACCAAGTTTAATTTTGTAGATGGCAAAAACCTGGTTGTTAGCAAAACGCTTAAAGAATTTGAATCCATCCTGCTTGAAAATAATTTCTTCCGGATACACCGTTCATACATCATCAACCTTAACTGTATTGCCAAATACAATAAGGGCAAAGGCGGCGAAGTAGTCATGAAAGACGGCGCCATACTGGAAGTTTCCAGAGAAAAAAAGGAAGAGTTCCTCAAACTGTTCTCTATAACAGAATAATTCATTCCACGGAATTCAATAAATCTTCTGGTACCCTCCTGCATAAAAAGCACTATTGACAGGCAGTTTCTGCAGTATTAAGTAAGGCAGTATCAGCTGTTTTATCCACTTCACTCATCCAAACCATCACTTGGCTAATTGTTACTCTTATCAGATAAGTGATTGTATACATTTGATTCAGCAATAGTTTGAAAACTAAAAATTCCGGGTTTGAAAAAGATCAGCATCATAGCGTTACTTACTTTCAGTTTTGGTTTTACCGGTTTCTGTAATTACAAACCAGCAAAACTTCCTGTTGCAAATATTGCCCGGATGATATTTGCTGATCCCGGCAACGGCAAATATTTTTCTACTCAACCGGGCGTGAAATATATTGAAATATCAAACTGCTGCGAAACAGGCCCAATCAAATACAAAATATACAGAGACAGGGTGGGAATGGAAGTAACGTATAAAAAAAGCTCGTATGTGGCGGGCTTGTTTTACAATCCTGAAAATGAAGATTTTCTTTATATCTATAAAGAGAAAAATGTAATTCTGGATTTTACAGCGCAGCGTTCAGCTGGAGAGAAAGTACATACCATTAAGGCGGTGGATATTTTGTCGATGGATGAAAAAGATAAAACACTTGCCCGTGATGCGTACAAGAATAAAGTTATTGAAATACTTGCTGAACAGGCACAAAAAAAAGATGTTTCTGAAGCCGAAGCAGAAAAGAAAAAGATTGATGGAAGAGTAGCTCCCGTTGATTTAATGAAAAATCCAGAGCTCACAAAAGCTGCCCTCGCCTGTATAAACAACCAGGCTGCAAAAGATAATTATGGCTACAGTTTTTCAAAAGCATATATCATTTCAGAAGACTGGGCCATTTTTAAACATGAGTACACCGGAGCGATTTTAAAACGAACCCTGCAAGTTGCAGTTGTGCATATGAAAGATGGTAAATGTTTCCTGGAATCTTTTTCAGTTGGGCAGGATTATGCCGGCGCTGGTAGTTTTCAGAAAACTTTATTTTTTAATGGAGTGTTGATGAAGATTGGTCTTGCAAACGACGAAATTGACTGCAGTAAAATTAAATAAACCCCAATATCTGGTTAATAATCCGGAATACACTAAGGGAAACCATATACTTAAACTTTTCTTTTTTGAAAACTTAAACAAAGCAAAATGAAAAAATTAATTACCCTTTCACTCACTTCAGCCTTTATGTTGTTTTCGCTGCTTATAAAAGCACAGCAAATACAAAAGGGCAATTCCGGTATGTGGCCGGCTTTTATTAAGTATGATAATGCTGCACCGGCTTTCAACAAGTCCGGTATTGCAATTGTAGATGCTGCCGGTAAACCGGCAAGTGTTGCTGGCAGTATTGTTAAAAATGCGGAAACAGACGCAAAAGGCATGACGCATTACCGCCTGCAGCAAACTTTAAATGGCATTGCCATTGAGAATGCCGACATGGTGGTACATGTCTCCAGCGGAAAAATAAAAAGCCAGAATGGAAAATGGATAAAAGATTTTCCGGCAGGTTTACAGTCGGCAGCTGCTTTAACAAAAGCCAATGCCTTAAACAAAGCCCTGCAAAATATTGGTGCTGCAAAATACAAATGGGAGTTACCTTCAGAGGAAGCATTTCTGAAGCGGGAGCAAAATAATCCCAATGCCACCTTTTATCCTAAAGCAACATTGGTTTATTACAGCGGCGAAAGAGATGTAATTCCATCGGCCCTGCGCCTTGCTTACAAATTTGATGTGTATGCTCAGGAACCAATCAGCCGCCAGTTAATTTTTGTAGATGCAGTTAATGGAAAAATTTTAGGTAAGCGTGAATTGATACATGAAACCAATGCAACCGGTACAGCACAAACCGGGTACAGCGGAACACAAACAATCACCAGCGATTTTACCGGTGCAAACTACCGCCTTCGTGAAACCGGCAGGGGTGCAGGAACCAGTATCAACACCTATAACCTTCAAACAGGTACCAGTTATGGCACTGCTGTTGATTTTACTGATGCCGATAATAACTGGAACAATGTAAATGCAGCTAAGGACGAATATGCAACCGATGCACATTGGGGCACCGAAATGACCTACGATTATTTTTATCAGAAACATGGCCGCAACAGTATTGACGGTGCCGGCATGGCACTTAACAGCTACTTACATTATTCTGTTGGATATTTCAATGCATTTTGGGATGGTAGCAGGATGACTTATGGAGACGGTAGTTCATTAAACGGAAACAGGCCGTTAACATCACTGGATGTTTGCGGACATGAGATAAACCATGGCATCACCGAGAGAACATCAAGCCTGGTTTACTCATACGAGAGCGGTGCCATGAACGAAGGGTTCAGCGATATTTTTGGTACAGCCATTGAAGCTTTTGCAAGGCCAACCAATACCGACTGGTTGATTGGTGGGGATTTTTATACCATCCGAAATATGAGTAACCCCAATGCATTTAGTCATCCAGATACGTATATGGGAACTTATTGGTACTCGGGTAGTGGCGATAATGGTGGTGTACATTATAACAGTGGTGTACTTAACTATTGGTTTTATTTATTAACGGTTGGCGGCAGCGGTGTAAACGATCATAGCTTTTCTTATAATGTTGCCGGAATTGGTATGGATAAAGCCGCAGCCATTGCATACCGGTTAAATACAGTTTACCTTATATCTACTTCAGAATATTATGATGCCCGTGTTTTAGGAATTCAGGCTGCAGAAGATTTGTATGGCATCGGCAGCAACGAAGCCATACAAACCGCAAATGCATGGACGGCTGTTGGATTGTATGCTGCTACCTGCCCGGCAACAAGTGGTTTAAATGCTGTAAACATACTTGACAGGAGCGCTACTATTAAATGGACGGCTGAGCCCGGTGCATTAAATTACAGTGTTCAGTTTAAAGCCAATAATGTATTTAGCTGGTCTACTCTAACAACTACAACAGCCGACAGTATGAACCTGGGCAACTTAAATCCTTCCACCTTGTATGATTTCAGGGTAAGATCAAGCTGCAATGGTTCATTTACCAGTGCACAGTTCACCACTGCTGCACCCATTTGTAATCCTCCCCCCGGAATTACATTTGTTACAGGAACCAGCACAGCTGTATTAAACTGGATTGCTCAATGGTATGCTGTGAGTTACGATGTTGAATACCAACTACCTGGAGCAACTTCATGGACAACAGCAGGAAATACCACCGCTACCACATTTACCATAACAGGGCTAACAAGCCCAACTACCTACAACTGCAGGATAAAAACCAACTGTAGTTTTGGAAGCAGTCCCTATTCTGAATTCCAGTTTACAACAACCCTTACGCCGTGTGATGCGCCAACAGGCTTGGCATTCAGCTACAATAACAACATATCAACTTTTACATGGGATGCTGTACCGGGCGCTGTTAGTTATTTAATTGATCTGGGCTGGGCAGGTGGCGGATGGGGTGGTTTTGAGGATACATCATCAACAAATTCTTATGATTTGGCAAACCTGATGCAGGGTGGTAATTTCCAGATTCGTATAACAACAAACTGTGGCAGCGGCTATAGCTTGCCAAGTGCCACACTTTTGTTTACAACTCCATGCTCAACACCGGGTAGTTTAACAGCAACATCCATCACAAACAACAGTGCAGTACTAAACTGGGTACCTGCTATTGGCAATAATGGCAATACTGCATTTGAAGTTACTTATCGTTTAGCTGGTACAACAAATGCATGGACAAGTCTTGGCAACACCACTGCATCTTCAAGAAATATAGCAGGCCTTACGCCAGGTACTACTTATGATTGGCGTGTAAGAAAACTTTGTTCTGCATTGAACAGCAGTTATGCTACAGCACAATTTACTACAACTGGTGTTCCATGCAATACGCCAACCGGACTTGTTACCCAGCAGGTATCTTCGTCAAGTGCAAAACTAACCTGGTCGGCAATTTCAGGCGCACTGTCTTATAACCTTCAGTACAAAACTTCAGCGGCTACAACCTGGACAACTGTAACCGGTATAACAGGTAACACACACACAATTAGCAGCTTGGTTTCAAATACTGTTTATAATTTTAAAGTTCAAACAGTTTGTGCATCGGGTAGCAGTGCTTACAGCAGTGTAGTTTCATTTACAACTTATTGTGCTTCATCGGGTACTAATACACAGGATTGGATTGACTATTTCAAGTTGGGAACTATGATACGCAGTTCGGGTGCAGATGCCGGTGGATATTATAATGCAGGAACAACAATTACGCCATTGAATATAGTAGTTGGAACAACGGGTATAGCTGGCACAATCAGTGCAGGTTATAGCGGTTCAACAAAAAAACAGAACTATGCTATCTATATTGATTTTAACCGCAATGGAAGTTTTGCAGATGCAGGTGAAAAAGTATTTGGGCAATCTTCAACAACGAATGGCGGAAATTATAATTTTACAGTAAATATACCAGCAACTGCAACACCAGGTATTACAGCAGTAAGAGTGGTTATGCGCCGCCAGCCAACTGCTATTTCACCATGCCTTGTAGGTAACCAGGGAGAAACAGAAGATTATTATGTTAACCTTACCGCTTCTTCATTCCAGGGTTTTGGAGCAAATCCAATAACTGTATCTGAGGTGAAAACACCAACCGAAGATCTGGTAATCAATTCCGGTATTACTGTTGGACCCAACCCATCAACGGGTAAATACAATGTTACTTTTAATGGCGGCTTCAGCCCCGTACAATATGATATATTCAGTACAAATGGACATGCTGTTAAAAGTGCCAAGGTGGTTTCAGCAAAAATTTTGCAACTCGATATCACGTCGATGCCGGCCGGCTTATACCTGCTGCGCCTTACAGATAAGAGCGGTAAAACCCAAATGCTGAAACTGATAAAAGAATAATGAAAACTGACAGTGGCTTACCTGCATAAGGTAAGCCATACTCAGTCTTAAAAATGGATTACCGAAACTGACATACGAACAATGTAACTGATAAATGGCTTGCCTGAAAGAGGTAAGCCATTTTCAGATTTTTAAAAGAACTCATTAAAACAGTTAAAACAAAACCCAATTATATGAAAAGAATGCTCATCACCCTTTGTTGTTTTTT
>JAOAUI010000313.1 GCA_030157685.1 Ferruginibacter sp.
TCAAACAACTGAATTAAATTATCATGCGCTGTCTTGCCACGCACACTATCCACATCCATGCGGGCAATTCGGTATTTTGGGAAATCTTCTTCCAGTTGTTCTTCAATTTTTTCGGTGCCAAAATTTTTCTCAAGCCAGTTATTGGTGCCGCAAGCCGGGCAGGTAATTAATTTGGGATACACACTGCCGCAATAATGGCAATGCAGTTTATTGCTGAACTTGTGCAGCGTAAGCGATACATCGCAATGGGTACACTGCGGTATAAAACCGCAGCTGCCGCAGATGAGATAAGGATTATAACCCCGCCGGTTTTGAAAGAGTATAACCTGACGGTCGTTCTCCAATGCTTTTTGCATGGCTTCCTTTAACTGCGGACTGATCATTACTTTGCCCTTTTGTACAACCTGGCGTGTATCAATAATTTCTATCTCAGGTAATTTAATGCCGCCAAAACGTTCGTTCAATTCTACCAGAGCATATTTATCGTGCATAGCATTAAAATAACTTTCTATTGACGGAGTTGCACTGCCTAATAAAACTTTTGCTTTAAAAAGCGATGCATAATAAATGGCAGCATCCCTTGCATTGTACCTGGGAGCCGGATCCTGCTGTTTGAAAGATGGATCATGTTCTTCATCCACTATGATCAGTCCAAGGTCTTTAAAGGGCAGGAAAAGGGCACTCCTTGCACCCAGCACAATCTTTACTTCACCGGTTCGTATCTTATTCCACAATTCAATGCGCTCGTTGTTATTAAACCGTGAATGGTAAATGGTGATATTGCCGCCAAAGTGTTTTTGCAGCCTGCGGATGATCTGTGTTGTTAAAGCAATCTCGGGCAACAAATACAAAACCTGCTTGCCTTCCTTAAAATATTTTTCTATCAGTTTTACATACACCTGGGTTTTGCCGCTGCTGGTTACTCCATGTAGCAGGCAAACATTTTTTGTTTCAAATGCAGTTGCCACTTTATCAGATGTTTCCTGTTGTGCTGCGCTGAATTCAAAATCTATCTCCACGTTTTTAGGCAAAGATTTTATGCGGTCAACCGATCGCTTCTCAACTATGAGAATATTCTTATCGGTAAGCCCTTTCAACTGCGCTGCTGATGCGCCAGCTTTTTTCAGCAATTCACTTTGTATAACATCTCCCTCTGTTTTCTGTAGATGCAGGTAAGCCAGTAACAACTCCATTTGCTTGGGCGCCCTGCTCCAGTTATTCAGCAGTTCTCCCATTTTCTCATCATTGCTGTATTCAGGGTTAAGAATAACATAGTTTTCTTTCTTCACTTTGTACTGTTCGTCCATGGCTTCCCAAACAAAACATACTTTCTTATCAATCAGTTTTTTTATCAGCGGATATACATGGGTTATATCCAATATCTGCTGTATTTCTGTTAACCTCAATTCTTTCTTTAACAATAACGCTTCTGCCACCAGAAATTCTTCATCATTCAGATGAGTGAAGTCTTCAGCTATTTCTTCGTTGTAAATTAAAATGGTTTCGCTGCTCAGTTTAAAATGCGTGGGCAAAGCTGCAGCCATCACTTCTCCTTCGCTGCACATGTAATATTCACTCATCCATTGCCACAGCTGCAATTGTTGTGGGTAAAGGATCGGTTCATCATCCAGCACATTTAATATTTCTTTGGTTGGATAAGGAGGTTTTTTATCCAGTACCGATTTTATGATACCGGCATATTTTTTTTGTTTGCCAAACACCACTTCTACCCGGCAACCTGGTAAGGCTCTTTGTAAAAACTGAGCAGGAATAGAATACGTGTATGTTGTTGGCAGTGCCAGCGGAAGAATGATCACTGCCCAAAAGCCAGATGAATCATCTGCAAATTGTATTTCGTTTCCTTCGTTCATCTATTATCCCTAAAGTTAATCCACTTCTTTTATTATTCTGCCGCCGGATTTATCCAACTTGCCCGGTAAGCAATTAATTTATCTTCCATTATTTTATAAACCTTTTCTCTTAAAAAATCTACATCATCTAAACAAAGTCCTTCTACAGATATTTCTTCCAGGTAAACCGAGCGTGATTGACCGGGCGTTATTGAAAATATGGTTTCGTAACCCATGCGGTCATAAGCATCCAGAAATAAGACAGGCTTTATGGGTGTTTGGGTTTCAATAGCAATTTTAAATGCTCCATCATAAAATTCCTTCAATGGCTTATGCGTCATATTAAAAGTTCCTTCAGGGGCAATTACAATCGAAATATCTTTACTAAGCACAGATTTAAGTTGTTGCACACTCTTTGCTCTTTTTTCAGGGTTGCCCCTTTCTACCAAAACAGCGGCACTTTTATATATAAAGCCAAACAATGGCACTTTAGCCAGCTCTGCCTTGCCCAGTATCCTTATTTTTTGCCTGTAGATGCTTTTTAGCAAAATGGGGATATCCATATAGGAAATATGGTTAAAAACAAATACATAATGCCTGGAGCGGTCATGTGGGCTTTCGTAAATATTACGATGGCTGATGCCGATCATAAACAAAAAGAAGTTGGACCAGCCGTTACAAAGCTTATATATAAAGTTACCACCCCTTATTTTGCCAAAAAAGGAAGCAATAACCACTAATGGAAATATCAGCAGCAGAAAGCTTACAAAGACCAAAAAGGCATAAACTGTAAAAAGTATTGATATAAAACGCCGTATATAGTGCATAATTGAGGGCGAATGTAAAGAGAATATGCTGTTAAACGGGCAGGTTTTGGTTGAATTTCAACCTGATACGGCCCTGTTTTCCCCAAATTGCTTATTCCGGTGCATATTTTTTATAAAATGAGGTTTAATTTTCAGGCTAAACCCTTACCTTTGCCGTCCTAAATTTGGGAATTTTATGTTAGCAGTAGTAAAAATAGCGGGTCAGCAATTTAAAGTTAAAGCAGGCGACAGCTTATACGTACCTCATATAGAGGGCAAAACCGGCGATTCAGTAGAATTCGCTGATGTATTGATGACTGATAATGACGGTAACGTTGTTGCAGGTGCAGATGTACAGGCAGTAGTTAAAGCTGAAATTATCAGCGACCTTGTTAAGGGCGATAAAGTGATCGCTTTTAAAATGAAAAGAAGGAAAGGTTTCCGTAAAAAGCACGGACACCGTACGCAGTATAC
>JAOAUI010000314.1 GCA_030157685.1 Ferruginibacter sp.
TCAATTGCTCCCCGGATTTGTTTTATTCTAATGCAGAGCCAACTCCACCAGCATCTTAGTTAATTAAAACAAACAACCATGTCGGTACAAAAAGAAATTAAAAAAGTAACCACACACACATTGCAAATGATGAAAAGCGCCGGAGAAAAGATCTCCATGATAACCGCCTACGATTTTTCTTTTGCAAAAATATTTGATACAGCAGGTATTGATATCATCCTGGTTGGCGATAGTGCCAGCAATGTTATGGCCGGCCACGAAACTACACTCCCCATTACGTTGGACCAGATGATATACCATGCACAAAGTGTGGTACGGGGCATCAACCGTTGCCTTGTGGTGGTAGATATGCCCTTCGGTTCTTACCAATCCAATTCAGAAATAGCATTGGCATCAGCCATTAAAATAATGAAAGAAACCGGCGGCCATTCGGTAAAATTAGAAGGCGGCGAAGAAGCTGTTGATTCAGTTAAAAAAATTGTAAGCGCCGGTATCCCGGTCATGGGGCACCTTGGTTTAACACCGCAAAGCATTTATAAATTTGGAACTTACACCGTAAGGGCAAAAGAAATTGACGAAGCCGCCAAATTAAAAAAAGATGCCCTGCTTTTGCAGGAAGCTGGTGCATTTGCTATAGTACTTGAAAAAATTCCGGCAGCACTGGCAAAGGAAGTAAGTGAGAGTTTACACATTCCTACGATTGGTATTGGCGCAGGCGGCGATTGCGATGGACAGGTGCTGGTAATGCATGATATGCTGGGCATTAATGTAGAATTTAAACCCCGATTTTTAAGAAAATACCTGAATTTATACGAGCAGATAGATGGTGCTATAAAGCAATACATCAGCGATGTAAAAAGCAAGGATTTCCCAAATGAAAATGAGCAGTATTAGCAGTTGGCAGTCCACAGTTGGCAGTTGGAAGTCAGTCTCAGCTATTTAAAAAGTTTTTAAATTTAAAGGTTGTTAACTGCCCGCTGCAAATTGCCAACTGGCAACTGTGCACTGCCCTCCGCCAACTGCCAACTGTTCTCCGTAACTTGCACCCTCAAAGTCAAATATAGCTATATGAAATTTTTAAAGACCCTGAAATTACAAGCCAGTAACAATGGCGTTTCCACCGGACTAAACTCAATAAAAGCCAATGGAGAAAAACTCAACTCCTACTCTCCTGTTGATGGTAAATTAATTGGCTCCGTTACCGGCGCCGATGCAAAAGCCTACGAAGCAGTTATTAAAAAAGCACAAAGCGCATTTGCCGAATGGCGCAGCTGGCCTGCACCAAAGCGTGGCGAAATTGTACGCCAGGTTGGCGAAGAACTGAGAAAATATAAACAGGATTTAGGACAACTGGTGAGTTATGAAATGGGCAAGAGCTTACAGGAAGGCCTTGGCGAAGTACAGGAAATGATAGACATCTGCGACTTTGCTGTTGGCCTCAGCCGCCAGCTGCACGGCCTTACCATGCACAGCGAAAGGCCCGGCCACCGCATGTATGAACAGTATCATCCGCTTGGTATTGTGGGCGTAATATCTGCCTTCAATTTCCCTGTAGCTGTATGGAGCTGGAATGCTGCATTAGCCTGGGTTTGTGGCGATGTGTGCGTTTGGAAGCCCAGCGAAAAAACACCGCTCTGCGCCGTTGCCTGTCAGAATATTATTCAATCCGTTTTCAAAAAAAATAATGTGCCCGAAGGTGTTTCCTGCATTATTGCGGGTGGCCGCAATGTAGGCGAATGGATGGCGAATGATACAAGAATGCCGCTGGTATCTGCAACCGGCAGCACACGCATGGGTAAAGCTGTGGGTGCGGCTGTTGGCCAGCGCCTGGGAAGAAGTTTACTGGAACTTGGTGGCAACAATGCCATCATCATCACCGAAAATGCCGACCTGGATATGGCTTTAATTGGCGCTGCATTTGGCGCCGTGGGCACTGCCGGCCAGCGTTGCACTTCTACCCGCAGGCTTATCATCCACGAAAAAATTTACAATAAGTTTAAAGATAAACTGGTGCATGCTTATGGTCAGTTAAAAATTGGTGATCCGCTGAATGAAAAAAATCATGTAGGGCCAGTTATTGATAAAGATGCAGTTAAAATGTACCTCGATTCTATTGAAAAATGTAAAGAGGAAGGCGGCAAATTTATTGTGGAAGGCGGTGTACTAAAAGGCAAAGCTTTTGAAAGCGGTTGCTATGTAAAGCCATGCATTGCCGAAGCAAAAAACAGTTTCGCCATTGTGCAGCACGAAACCTTTGCACCCATTTTATACATCATGAAATACAAAACACTTGATGAAGCCATTGCTCTGCAAAACGGTGTGCCACAGGGTTTATCATCGGCCATCATGACCAATAACATGCGCCAGGCCGAGCAGTTCCTGTCGCAGGCCGGCAGCGATTGTGGTATTGCCAATGTTAACATTGGTACCTCCGGTGCCGAGATTGGCGGCGCCTTCGGCGGCGAAAAAGAAACCGGCGGCGGACGTGAAAGTGGCAGCGATGCCTGGAAAGTGTACATGCGCCGCCAGACCAATACCATCAACTACACCGATAAATTACCGCTGGCACAGGGTATTAAATTTAATTTGTAATGTTGATGTCAGTCTGCCTGCCCCGATAATTTCGGGGAGCTTGTCGAAGACGACTTTGAAAATAACAATTTAACTTGTAAAATTTTGCAAATAAATACAAACGGTATGGCTGTTACCTGCATACCCTTTAATTTTACTCTAAACAAATAATGCAGATATGATCAAATTCTCCAAAATTTTTCTTGCCTTACTCATTACAGGCATTTCGGCTTTGGCACAAACCAGTGTGATACCCAACAGCTGGCACATGATGGACAAGGAAGCAGATGGTTACAGTGGTATAAGTGCAAACAAAGCCTATGAGTTTTTAAAAAGTAAAAATCTTAAAAGTAAAACTGTAATTGTTGCGGTGATAGATACAGGTATTGACACCCTGCATGAAGACCTCAAATCAATTCTCTGGAACAACCCCAAAGAAATACCCGCCAATGGTAAAGACGATGATGGTAACGGCTACATTGATGATGTACATGGCTGGAATTTTTTAGGTGGCAAAGATGGCCGCAATGTAAAAGTTGACAGCGATG
>JAOAUI010000315.1 GCA_030157685.1 Ferruginibacter sp.
CAACAACCGGTAAATGCCGGATGTATTTACCCGTCATCAGTTCCATACATTCGTCAATGCTGGTTTCTGATTTAACAGTGATCAAATCCCTGGTCATAATATCGCCTATCACGGTATCTTTTGATGATTTTCCTTTAAGTGCTACTTTACGGGCATAATCCCTTTCAGTAAATATGCCGGCCAGTGTATCGTTTTCCATAACCAGCAGGGCGCTCACATTTTTTTCAACCATCAGTTCCAGTGCATGGTAAACAGAAGTGAGTGGGGTGATGGTAAAGATTGCAGTTCCCTTGGTTTCTAATATATTTTTTACGGCTGCCATAAATAATCAGTTTTTATCAATCGTTAAAATAGCTATATTAAATATAGCCTTTTTTACCGAAAACTAAATTTTGGGAGTTGACTTTCACCTCAAGTTTCTTTTTACGCAGCAAAAAAGAGGCTGTAATAAGGTGATGATAACTATTTACGCTTCCTCCAAAACCACAAACTCCTGCTCTAGCGCTAAAGAATTATCGTAAATAGTTTTAATAAAGCCCTTACTGCCTTTTGCGTAAAAAGGCATAAAGTTTTCAATACGCTCCTGCAAATTATTGTGTGGAAATAGTTGGGATTGTAGCTTATGCAACTGGCGTTGCTGAGCTTCAAATTTTTTCTTTTCGGCCCGCAGCATTTTCTTTTCAAGGGCTTCAATTTTTCTTAAAGCCTGTTTTTCCAGTGCTTCGGTGTGTGGTTGCAGGGTGGTATCTACTGCGCCCGCAGTTTTTCGCAAACCTTCATAGAACGCCTGTATATCCTGCTTTTCTTTTTGCAGGCTCAGCTGAACTTCGCTGTCTCTTTTTACAAGAATATTCAATAATTCATTTTCTGATTTAAACAGATCGTTAAAAGAAAAGCCTAAAGCCTTCGCTTTTTCGGCATGTTTTTTCTCTATCAATAAAAATGAATTACGTAAAACCAAAACCGGGAACGGAACCTGTACTGCTGCAAAAACATCTTTCAATTCCAGCCAGTAAGCAATCTCTCCTCCCCCGCCAATAAAAGCAATATTGGGCAATATCATTTCCTGAAAAACCGGGCGTAGTATTACATTTGGGCTGAATCGTTCCGGGTATGTTTCAAGTTCATTCAGTATATCAGGCTGCGTAAAACTAATTTCTGTATCAACAATATTAAAATGATCAGCAGATTTTTCTATTCTGTCTCTTCTGTCATCTTTCAGATAAAACATATTCAGTTGCCTTCCGCCAGCCTGCACTTTATATTGCTTTGGAAATTTTACAGCTGTGGCTTCCACAATAGGGTGAGAAAACTGTTCTTCTAATTCTTTTTTTACAAACGGTATAAAAGCTCTTTTATAATCTGCATCATCGGGTAATAAAACAATCAGTCCGTATTCTCCAAACAATGCATTTACCAATTTAAAGGTAGCCTGTTCAATGGTAGTTCCTTCTGCATAGCAGGCTTTCATCTGGTCAATTATTTCCTTACCAAACGGATGCACCGTTATCTCTCCTGCAACCGCATCCAGCATTTGTACCAATGTTTTATCAACCTTCATCCTGCCCACGGCACCGGTTTGGTTTGTTTTCCATTCATGCTTTGTACCATTTATATAAATATGCCCCAGTTCTTCCAGGTCAGCATCTTCGCTGCCCATATAATATACCGGTACAAAATCATTTTCAGGCATCATTGCTTTCAGTTTTTCGCAAAGCTTAATAGCGTGTAGTATTTTGTAAATAAAATATAAAGGCCCGGTAAAAATATTGGGCTGGTGTGCAGTGGTAACGGTAAAGCAGTTGTTGTTGCTTAACAGCCTGATGTTATGCTGTTGCTGGTTTGTAAGGCTTTGCGCTGCATAATGCTTCAGCAAGGTATTTACCAGTAATTTTCTGTCTGTTGGGTACAATCTTCGTTCTTCAATAGCTGCTTTTATTCCTTCTACAGAAACGGGGTGTGTATAAAAGGGTTTAAGTGCTTCGCTGCCCTGCAGGTAATCCAGTATCATCCTGGAATAAAAACCTGTTTCTCCGTAAGCAATTGCAGTAGATGTTGGGTTCATTAATAATTTTTAACCAGTGCCAGATTTAAGTAACAAACTTACGTTAATCCGTAAAATTAATAAGTAAGGTATAGTTTATTTTGTTAAATAAAATACCATAGCACTATTATGCTGTTTGATGATTGTTATCATAGAATTTCATTTGCATTTCTCAATCTTTTTTTCATCTTTTACATAGCATTAGGCTGTTATAACATTAAAAATAATTACTTATGAAAAATATTATCAACTGGATTTCAGTAAGCCTTGTTGCCATTTTTGCAACAGCTTCTTTTTTTATTTCATGTAACAATAATGATACCTCTTCAGGAAAAACTGCCGATAAAGATTCTATAAAACTGATGACCGAAAGGGGTAAATATCTTGCCCACGATGTGTGTGGCTGTATTAACTGTCATAGCCAGCGTGATTATAATAAATTTTCGGGGCATGTTGTACCCGGAAGTGAAGGAAAAGGCGGTGAAGTATTTAATGAAATTTATGCAATACCCGGTGTTGTATTTGCAAGAAATATAACGCCAGATACTATAAATGGAATTGGAAAATGGACCGATGAGGATATCATTAAAGCAATAACCATGGGCATTAAGAAAAACGGCGATACCCTTTATCCGATCATGCCATACCCACATTATAATCAAATGAGCAAGGAAGATATTTACAGTATTGTAGCTTACATACGCACCTTAAAGCCCAATAATAACAAGGTTCCTGATAGATATCTTTCAGTACCGGTATCAATTGCTTATCCTGTTTTAAAGAGTAATTCGCTGGAAAGCAATATTAAACCCGATGTTTCAGACATGGTAAAATACGGGGAATATGTTGTAAACAGTGCTGCCTGTATAGATTGTCATACCCCTATGGAAAATGGAAAATACAAAATGGATGAATTATTTTCAGGCGGATTTACCTTTAACCTGGGAACCTTTATTGCCAACACGGCAAATATTACACCTGATAGTTTAACTGGTATTGGTAAATGGACTGAGGAAATGTTTTTAGAAAAATTTAAGGGTTACAGAGACCCTGCACGTTTTGC